>CALKDR010000056.1 GCA_938084175.1 uncultured Campylobacterales bacterium | reverse complement strand
AGTGTAATCATCAAAATATTTTGTAATATCTAGATTAAATCTTTCTAACTCATAATAATCAAACATATATTCATTTGGAGACTTTTCTAATATTGGAATTTCAGAGATTTCTTTTCCATTTAATAAGTCAATAGCCATTTTCGATACAGCTTGGCCTTGACCTATTGCTGAGGTTAATAATCCTCCTACAATTCCATAGTTTAAATAAAAATCCCATAGTCCGTAAATAGGTACATTACTAACTTTTCTTATTTCTTTAAATCCTTGTTTATAAGTAAAGTGTTTACCTGCTGTATCTTTAAATAAAAGTACAAATAAAATAGCAGTATCATTATCTAATTGAGATACTTTTTTTGTTAAAGCATTTATTTCTAAGTTATCAACATATTCAATTTCAAACTCTTTTTTGTATTTTTTAATAATAGGTCTTAAGTCTCTTTTTACAGCATAACCAGTTTTTGAAGTATCATTAATAATAAGTAATTTTTTTAAATTTGGGTGCAAATCTTTAATCAATTTAAAGTTTTTTTCTAAATCAACTTGCTCAACTACTCCTGTCATGTATTTTTTCATATAATTTTGTTCAAGAAATGCTTTATCAAAATTATTTATTCCGCAAAAAAGTACAGGTAATTCTTTGAATAAATATTCATGATAGTTTATTGCAAAATCAAAGGCATTATTATCACTAGCAATAATTAAGTCAAAGTTTCTTTTTTTGAATTGTTGTTTATAAAGCTTTGCTAATTGATCTAAATAAATTGGATCAGCAATTCTTTTTGTGTCCATGTATACAGTTGTAAGTTCAATATCCTCTAAGTTTTGAAACTCTTTTTCAATTGTTTTAGAGATATCATCGCTCCAAATATAACCCTTGTGATAAGAGTGAAGTAATAAAACTTCTTTGGGCTTTTGAGCCATTAGAAAAGTTATAAAAAGTAAGCTAAATAGTATTATTTTCATTTAAATCCTCTATTTAGCAATTATATCAAGATTTAGTAAAAATTACATAACCAGACTTTGGACCATGAGCTCCAATAACTAAGGATTGTTCAATATCTGCAGTTTTTGAAGGTCCTGATATAAATACTCCGTATCCAGAATCTTCAAAATTTATTTTTTTATATGCTTCATGCATATTTGAAACAATTTCTTTTTCATCAATAACTATAACAATATTTTGTGCTATAAAATATAAAGATCTATGTCTATTGTTTTCATTCTTCATCCAAATAGCACCATTTTCTGCAACTGCAAAATTTCCACTTACTACAGCAACATCAATTTCTTTTAAGTTATGAGGATCCTCTTCATTATTTGAATCAAAGTTTCCTAAAGTAAAACCTTCAACATTTGAAGCTATTATTTTTTCATCTTTATATAATTCAAGAATTGTTTTATCTAAGTCTTTTTTATCAATTTTTAATGCTTTTCCTCCAACACTTTCAATCATAACAGAGAATTTTTCAAACTTATTTTCATAAGTCGTTCCAAAGTTTTCATAAGATGGAAGTTCTATATCTACTACAACATTATTTTTTCTAATGTTAGCTAATATTTTATCTCTACTAGTCATTTAAATCTCCTTGTTCAAACATTTCTTTAAAACTTTTTTCTGCCATTTTTGGCATATCTCTTTGTTTTCCCCATACATTTGCTTTACTATAAACGATTGAATCTGGAAGTTTAGGTACAATTTTTCGTGCCATCTTTCCGGCAAAATCAAATAGTTTTGGTTTAGTCATTAGCCATGAAGTTACTTTCATTGCCATTTTCTTTTTTGAATCAATTAGATTTAATTCACTTAAATCTTGTCTCCTTGAATAAAGTTGAGAATCTAAATCAATTTTTACTGGACAAACATTTGTACATGAACCACATAAAGTACATGCAAATGGAAGAGAATTATGTTTTTCTGGTTCTTTTACAGACCCTAAAATAGAACCAATTGGTCCTGGAATTACATATTCATACGAGTGACCACCTGATCTTCTATACACAGGACATGTGTTCATACAAGCTCCACATCTAATACAGTTTAATGCTTTTTTGTATTTTGAAGATGATAAGAATTCGCTTCTTTTATTATCAACAATAATAATATGCATTTCTCCACCTTCAATTGGTGCATGAAAATGTGAAGTGTATGAAGTAACAGGTTGTCCTGTAGCAGATCTTGCTAAAATTCTTGTAAAAACTGATAAGTCCTCAAGCCGTGGTATTACTTTTTCAATTCCCATTGAAGCTATGTGAAGTTTAGGAACAGATGCTCCCATATCAGCATTTCCTTCATTTGTACAAACGACAACTCCTCCAGTTTGGGCAATTGCAAAATTGACTCCAGTCATTCCTGCTTCAGCATTTAAAAAATCTTCTCGTAAACTTTCTCTTGCTGCTCTTGTAAGATATGTAGGATCATCATTACCAACTTCTGTTCCTAAGTGCTCTACAAATGTATCAGCAACATCAGATCTCTTAAGATGAATTGCTGGTAGAACTATATGTGATGGTGCTTCATTTCTTAGTTGAACAATTCTCTCACCTAAATCTGTATCAATTACTTCAATACCACGCTCTTCTAAAAAAGGGTTTAGATGACATTCTTCTGTTAGCATCGATTTTGATTTTACTAATTTCTTTACATTTTTTTCTTTTAAAAGCTTATATGCTATTTCATTATGTTCTTTAGCATCTGATGCATAATGAATATTTATTCCTTTTTCTTTTGCATTCTTTTCAAATTCTAAAAGGTATGTGTCAAGATTTGCCATTGTATGAGACTTGATTCGACTTCCGAATTCTCGTAATTGCTCCCATTCAGGAATAGTCTTAGTAGCTACATCTCTTTTTTCTCTTACAAACCATAATGCTTGGTCATGCCAATGCATTCTTTCATCGTTTGCTACAAATTTTTTTGCATTCAGTGGATGATTAGTACTCATACTTCTTCTCCTAATAGGATTTGAACAACATGTTTTACTTTTATGGCTTGATTGTTTCTATTAATAATTCCATCCATGTGCATTAAACATGACATATCCGCTCCTGTCATAATTGAGGCTTTAGAATCTATATGATCTTTTATTCTATCTTTTCCCATTGCAATTGAAAGGTCTTCTTCTTGAACTGAAAATGTTCCACCAAATCCACAGCATTCATCTTCTCTTTTTAAATTTACAAGTTCAATTTGAGGTACTTTATTTAATAAGTTTTTCAATTTTGAATCATAAGGAATATTTAATTCACTAGCACTTGCAAGTTTTAATACTCTGTGTCCATGACATGAATTGTGTAATCCTACTTTATATGGATAAGGTTTACTAAAGTTTAAATTTTCTACTTTAACAATATCATGTAAAAATTCACACACTTCATAAATTGAAGCTTTTACTTTATTATAGTCTTTATCATTATCAAAAAAAGGAGCATAGTGTTCTTTAACCATTGATACACAAGAACCACTAGGTGCAACAATATAATCATATTCTTTAAATATCTTTACAAATTGTTTTGCTAATACCTTAACATCTTTTGAGCATCCTGCATTTGCCATTGGTTGACCACAACATGTTTGACTTAGAGGGTAATCGATATTTAAACCTTGTTGTTTTAATATTTTATATGTTGATTTACAAATATCAGGGTATAGCTCATTCATAAAACAGGGGATAAACAAACCTATTTTCATATAAACTCCTTTTAACTAGTTGAATAATCTTATTCTTAATATATGAAATAGATATGATATTTTATTTTTTTAAAAAGATTGATATGTCATTTTCTAAATAATCCTCTTTTATTTGTATTTGAGAACATATGCTTTTACAAAATTTAAGTACGTGATT
>CALKDR010000055.1 GCA_938084175.1 uncultured Campylobacterales bacterium | reverse complement strand
TTAAACAAAACTATAAATAGTCTTTTCCAAGACCTCTAAATTTTGTAACAAAATTAGAAAATCTCACTTATTGGCTTTATAACCTTTATTTAGAGATATAATTTGTTCCAAAAAGTGTTCAAGAAGTTGAATTTAGAGATTCTCTCAAACCCTTAAGACTTTTTGAATAACAAAAATTACTTTTTAAAGATTCATCTAGTATCCTTAAATAATATTGCTTACTATTATGTTAGATTAACTATTTCATTTTTATATTTACTAATAATACATGGTTCTTTAAAACCCTTTTTTTTCAGAGATAGTTCTTGTTCATTTGTAATTTGATAAATACAAATTTCATCCCAATAGACATCTTCTTCAATTTCATAGTATGCAATTAAAGTATTTATTGAATCTTCTAAGTCTATATTTTTTAATGCTGCTAAATCTTTGAATAAGATAGTAAATTTATATTGCTTGTGGTCTTCTAAAATGGTTATTTTTTTAATTGTGATATATTCATATTTTTAAATAAACTCTTTACTTTTAATAAACTGATTTTATCTATTTCAGTATCAAAGAAAGATTAAGTTTTGATTTTTATAGTCCAAGAAACCTATATTGGACTATTTATAAAAATATTAACTAACATTAGTGTTATTTTGATAATTTGCTATTGAAAGTACATATCTTTTTGTAAATAGCAAAAAAAATATCAAATAAAAATCAACATACTTAAATGGTGTGAATTAAAGGTAATGGTTTATACATATTTAGCAAGTTTATGTTTTAAGTCATCTTCACTCAAAGTTTCTAGCGCTAACATCAACATTTCATTATTTTCATTGTTTGAAATAGCAAGTATTGCTTTAATCAAACTTTGTTTAATATCACTGATAGTTTTTTCTTCTTTTTTGTCATTATCAAGTATTTTTATTTCATTACCTTGTCTAAAACCTTTAAATAATTCATTTTGCCATATTGATAAATCTTTTTTATAGTCTTGATATGATAAGTTAAGGTATAACTCTGTTGTATCAACTTTATTATGGTCTAATAATTTTTTAATTTTATAAATATCAAAATCTGCTATTGCTAGATTTGTTGCAATACTACGACGTATAGTGTGAAAATTAACACAAGAGTCCTTCCCATCTAATGTTTTTTTATTTACATTTTGATTAAACAATTCATCCATAATTTTGTATATAATTTTTGGTATTGCTGCTAATGGTGTATATATATCTTTTTGTCTTTTATAATATCTAACTAAATATTCATCATCTTCATAATATTTTAGTTTCTTCTCAAACCATTTGGCTGCATCATCTGATAGTGGTATTTTATACTTATGATTATTTCTCTTATGATTGACTAATTCTATTGTTTTGGATTTTAAATCAATATCCTTTTTTCTTATTGTTAGAACAGTACTACTTCTACCTGCTGTAATAACTGCTAAATAAACTGCTGTATAAATATTGTAATTAGGTGGGATTTTTATTTTTACTTCTTGATTATATCTCCAAATTTTTTTATATTGAACTTTATTATACTTTTTACACTCTTTTAATAATAATTCTATTTCTTCTGGACTTAATATACGTGTTCTTTGTCTTTGTTGCCTTGGAATTCTAACTTTTTCAAACACATTGTCAATTGTAATATATTCATCTCTTCTAAAAGAGTTAATCATATTTTTTAAAGTTTGGATAATATTGTATTTAGTGGTATAGCTTAATTCTTGATTCAACTCATTTTCAAAATAAGTAGTAATATCTTTTCTTTTTAAATCTTCATATTTTTTTATACCAATGCTTGAGTTTCTAACATTTTTATCAAATATTAGATTCATTTTTTTTACAGAATATAACTTTTTTTGAATGATTTTATCATTGTTAAATTGTTCTTCTGAAATACCAGCATAGGTTTCTTTTAATTGTCTATACTTTTTTGTGTATCTTTTTTTATGCCAGATATCAAACAATTCATTAATTTTAAAATCATTCATTACAATACCTTCTTCTAAGTTTTCATTGAAATTACTTAAATTCTGAAAATCTAATGAATTAAAAGTATTGTTTTTTAATACAGTTTTTATTTTATTGTCTTTTAAAATATTATCTTTGATTGATATAGCATTTTGAAGATTTTTATTATTATGCTCATCACACTTTAATATTTTTTTTCTTTTTGAATGTTTTGCAGATGGCTCTCTATATGTAAAGTAATAAGTAATCCCATTTTTGTTTTCAACATATGAAAAACCTTTTACTTCTGTTTTAATAAGTTTCATAAGTATAACTCCTAATAAGAAATTATACTTTTTTATTGATAAAAATATACTACATTGATTTTAAAAATATACTACATTTTGTTTTTTTTAGTTTTTATTAAAGTTTTGTTTAAATGCTTTAATTTTTTGAATTATATCTCTAAAACAAGAGAAATGGGACAATGATCACTCCCAAAAACTTCATTCATGATATAAGCATCTCTAACATTTTCTTTCAAATCCTCACTCACAAAAAAATAATCAATTCTCCAGCCAACATTATTAGCTCGTGCATTTGCTCTATAAGACCACCATGAATAATGCTCAGGTTCATCACCAATTACATGTCTTAGTGTATCTGTATATCCACAAGCTAATAGTTTATCCATCCATTCTCGCTCCATTGGTAAGAATCCTGATGTTTTTTCATTTGCTTTTGGACGTGCTAAATCAATTGCAGTATGTGCTGTGTTAACATCTCCACAAATTATGATTGATTTACCTTGCTTTCTTAACTCTTCACAATGATTTAAAAATCTATCATAGAATTCCATCTTATAAACTAGTCTTTCTTCTTTACTTTGACCATTTGGAAAATATACATTAAAAAATGCAATATCTTTATCTCCAAGTGTAAAGTGAACTTCATTTATTCTTCCTTCATCTAAAACATCAACACTTGGACAATTACAAGTAAAAGTAGTTTCAATATCTGTAAAAAGTGCAGTACCACTTCTTCCTTTTATTGCTGATTGTGAACCAAAAAGAGTTTTGTACTCTTTTTCAAATATTGTAGAAGGAATTTGGTCAACTTGAGATTTTGTTTCTTGAACTCCAAGCAAATCAACATCTGCTTCATCAATCCATTTTAACGCTTCTTTTTTATCAACTGCTCTAATTCCGTTTACATTCCATGATATAAATTTGTATGTTTTCATTTTAAACCTTATGATATTTAAATTCAATTTTCTTTGAATTTTTTGTATTATAGCTAAGATGTTTTTATATTAAAGTTTTTTATGTTCTAAGCGTATTTATATAGTTTACAAGTTGAACCATGCAGTCTTCAAAATCTTGATTATCCTGAGATTTTTTTGATAGTAAAATAGCACCTTCTATTGAAGCTATTAAAAATGTAGCACATTGTAAAGTGTTTGTATTTTGATTTATTTGATCTTTTTGTTTTGCTTTTTCTAAGATAGAAACAAAAATATCTTTCCATTTATTTAGTATTGAAGTTAGTATATTTGAAAAATCTTCATCTTCACCTAAATGCTCTTGTAAAAGGTTTCCAAGAGGACAACCTTCTTTTAGATTAAAACTTTTTGTATCTTGTAGAATTGAAATCAATATATCAATAAGATTCCCATCTTCATCGATAATTGCTTGCCATTTGTTTTTTGTTCTTTGCTCTAACTTTTCATCAATCATAGCTAAAACCATGTCTTTTTTTGATGGAAAATAGTGATACATCGCACCTTTTTTAACATCAGCACGTTTTAGGATATTTGCTAAAGAAGCAGCAGAATATCCTGCTGTAAATACTTCATTAAACGTGGCATCAATTAATTTTTCTCTTACTGTACTCATAGAACTCATCTTTTGTTTTTTGTATTATATCTTATATTAATTTAATCATTTAATTGTTCTGCTAATTGTGTTAAAGAATTCACTGTAATTGAAGGTTGTATTTCCCATGGATCAAAAATAGCTTTGCTTGAACGCTGTATCCAAGCTGATTTCATTCCTGCTGATATTGAACCTGTTACATCAAAAGGATTACTTGAAATTAACCAAGCTTCATGACTTTTAGTATTTGCTTGTCTTAAAAAATGTGCATAAGCACCAGGTGAGGGTTTAAAAGTTTTTATATCATCAACACTTACAACGCCTAAAAATAGCTCACTAATACCCGCATTTACAAGTAGTTTCTCAACTGCTGTTTTTTTTCCATTTGAGAAAGCAAAAAGTCTAAAGCCTTTTTCTTTTAGTTTTTCTAAAGCTGGTTTTACATCATCAAAACTTGGCAAGATTGTATATATTGCCATTAAATCTTCTTTTTGCTCTATGCTTAAATCTACATCATGGAATTTACATGAATACTCTAAAGCTTGAGCAGTACAAACTTCAAAACCTACATAGTTTTGCATATGACCTCTTCTAAAAGAGTATTCAAGTTGTTTATCTCTCCAAGTTTGAGAAAAAATATTTGCTTTATTTGGAATGAACTTTTCAAGTAAAACTTGCACGCCATTTGTATCTATTAGTGTTCCATATACATCAAAAGCTAAAGTAGTATTCATTGTAAACTCCTTAAAATTTATTTATTATTTTGCTGCTTTAATTGCGTCAATAACGTCTTGTGGTTCACATCTTTTTGTATAATCTTCATTAACAAATGAGAAGATAATCTCTTTGTTTTTATTGATTACATAAGTTGCAGGCATTGGTAATTCATATGAGTCTTCATTATTATTTGCTGGAATATCAATATTGAAACTTAAGTAAATAGGTCTTAACTCTTCTGCTAAAGAAAATACTAAACCATACTCTTTTGCAATTACATTTTCATTATCACTTAATACTTCAAAAGCTAATTCATTTTTTTCTTTTGTACTTAAACTTGCATCTGGTGATTGAGGAGATACTGCAATTAATTTCGCACCTAAACTGTTAAGTTCATCATTCTTTTCTTGTAAAGCTTTTAACTCTAAGTTGCAATATGAACACCATACTCCTCTATAAAAACTTACAACTGCAAAATCATTTTCTTCTAATGTTTGATATAAAGAAACTTCTTTTCCTAGTGCGTTTGGTAGTTTGATATTAGGTATAATATCTCCTACTTTTAAAGCATTTTTACTAATTGATTGCTCTGCTAACTTTTTTGTAGCTTTTAACATAATTTCTTGTATTTCTAATGGAGCTTTTTTCTTGAAAGCTTCTTGGTAGTTTGCTATTTCATCTATTAATCTTGACATTTTATTTCCTTGAATTTTTGTATATATTTATAAAACCAACCAGTTGGTCTGTTGAAATATTAACAAGAATCAAAATGTATGTCAAGCATTTTTTTGATTCTTATTTTACTTTTTGTGAGTTCTTGTTTATTTCTTAGGTTTTAGGTCAGTTTTTTCTTCTGTATTTTTCTTTTCTTTTTTTATTAGTTCTATTCGTTTTATAGGACTTGTAGGTTTATTTATTCCAATATTACTAAGTGGATTTATTCCCATATTTGAAAAATTATTCTTTTTTGTTAAAAGACTCTCACCTTTTCCTCCATGCATATCTATTTTCCCAGAATTTTCACCCTTATATGCGTAATTTGCGAAAAGTGAAGTTGCTAAAAATATTGTAGTTAATATGTATTTCATCTTATTCCCTTTAAATTGTATTTTCTAATTTTAATATTAATGAATAAAAGTATAGCTTTTTTTCTCATAAATAAGGGATTATTAGGTATTTTAAACAATATTAATAATGAGGAACTTTTTTTATGGATGAACTACTTTTAGGTTTACTTACTTTTTTCACATCTACAGTTGCAGGCGTTGTTGGTTTAGGGGGTGGAATGATGCTAATTGCTATACTTCCAGCTTTTTTACCTTTAAATGCTTTAATACCAGTTCATGGTCTAACACAAATGTCGAGTAACTTTTCACGTGCAGTTTTTGGATATAAAGATGTACAATATGAAACAATACCAAAGTTTTTAATTGGTTCAATTGCAGGTATTGCACTTTTTGCTTCTATTTTATCCGCTATATCTACTGAATATATTCCCTTATTTATTGGTGTTTATATTTTATTATCTTTATGGTCACAAAAATTTAATGACAAAATAAAAAAATATGAAAACTACTATTTAGTTGGATTTTTACAAACAGGACTTTCTATTGTTGTAGGTGCTACTGGACCTCTTACTATGACATTGTTACTAAAAGATTATCAAGATAAAGATAAAGTAGTAGCAACTGGTGCTGCATTGATGAGTATTACTCATATATTAAAAGTATTTGTTTTTATGTATTTTGGTTTTGTATTTTTTGATTATATTGGGATTATTATTGCTATGATTATTGGAGCTGTAAGTGGCTCTTATGCTGGAACAAAATTAAGAGATAAAATTGATGGTAAAAAGTTTTTAATGCTTTTAAAAGTATTGCTTTCAATTCTTGCTGTTAAAGTAATCCTTGGCGTATTTCTTTGAGAAAAACTTTTATTAGTAAAATAACTACATCTGCTTTTGTAGATAATTTATATATTGCTTTTGCACTTTATGTGATTGATCACCTTTTATTTGCAATGGCCATCGCGCTAAAAACATATTTTCAAAAAATTGCAGACCCTAAAGATATTGCAAGTGCTAGTGCTGTTTCTTTTACAATAAATCATATTGCAGCTGTTTTCTTACCCGTACTACTTGGACTTGTTTGGTTGTATTCTCACTCACTTGTATTTATAATTGGTGGATTAATCGCTCTTATTTCTGTTGTATTATCTTTTTTAATTCCTAATAATCCAAGTAGAGGACTTGAAACTACTTTAGTTAAAACAAGTTCAAAAAGTTTAAATAAAGTAGTTTAAGACGGCTATTATAAATAATGTTGATATTAGTGTTTGTACTGTTATTATTGATGACATTAATGGTATATTTCCACCAAGTTGCCTTGCTAGAACAAAAGAACTAGGTGCCGTTGGCAAAACAGAAAATATTAATAAAACAGAAATCATTGTATCATCTAAATTAAAATACTTAGCAATTATAAACATAATTATTGGAGTAATTAAAAGCTTTGCAAAAGAAGAAGTAAAAATATCCTTTTTAGAGGCTTTCATTTCTTTTAAAACTAATCCAAAACCAACAGATAAAAGTCCCATTGGAAGTGCAGCTTGTCCTAAAATTTGTATAGTATTTTCAAATATTACAGGAAGATTAATTCCTAAAAAATTTATACTTCCTCCTATAAAACAACCAATAATCAATGGATTTGTAAGTATTGATTTTAGTAAATAGACAAAAGTTAATTTGTTTTGACTTATATAAAAAGCAAAAATACTAATGCATAATACATTTATAAATGGAATTACAAATGTAAGTAAAATAGCTGCAAGTACAATTCCACTATCACCTAAAACTGCATCAGCAAGTGCTAAAAAAACATAAGTATTAAATCTTATTCCACCTTGAACTATTGAAGTAAATGAGTCTTCTTGAAATTTAAGAAATTTATTTAAAAGCATTAGTATTAATAAAACAATAAATATTGTAAGCAAAGCTGTTAATACAAAATTTATACTATTTGTTGAATTAAGTGAAGCAGTTGAGAGTTTATATATTAGTAATGATGGCATTAATATATAATAAGTTAATTTGTCAGCTTGTGGCCAAAACTCATATGAAGGAAATTTTATTCTTTTAAAAAAATATCCAATCATAATAAGTGAAAAAATAGGAATAAGTGCTGTAAAAATATGAATCATGAATACTCTATAATTTTATATAATTTTGGGAATTTGTGTATTAATCTAAAGATAATAAGATATTAAAAATATCCTATTACTTTATGATGTTTGTATAAAAAACTTTTTGAGAAGTCAAAAAACTCTATGAATATAGAATTTATTTCGTATATTAAGCTTTTTTCTTTAGTAGAATTTGATAAGTTAATCATGATAAATCCTTTGTTGTAATAATTATAATTGATTTTATTTTAAATGTAAAGCTAAGTTATGCAAATATATATTATTCTTTATTATTTTATGATAAAATTAAGAAAAATAAAGGACTAAAATGTTTGTACAATTAAATGAAAGAGTTTTTTTAAACTTAGACAAAATCACAAGAACAAAAATTGATCACGTAGAAGATGGAATCAGAGTTAGATTTTATGAAGGTCAAGATCAAGTTGCTAAATCACAAAGATTTGATGATGTTAAAAAAGCTGAAAAATGGTTAAAAAAACTTCTAAAAGCTTCATAATATAAGATTAAAAAATGAATTTTGAAAATGAGAATAAACATTGTCAAAGAACAAGTTGAAAGTGTTTATTCTCATATTGTCTCACAAAAAGATGCTAATACAAAAAATCTAAGGGAAAAATACAATAAACTATTATGATTCATTAGATACTATTGGCACTTCTTCAGAATATTTATCTAATACAATTGTATATTATTAATAATTCACTTGATGCATTTAAAAAAGATTTATTAAAAAGAATTTTTGAACCATATTTTACTACTAAACATTAATCCTAAGTTACAGGACTTGCGCTTTACATATCACAAGAAATAATATCAAGACATATGAAAGGCTCAATTCATGTTGAAAATATCAAATTTACTTATAATGATGAAGAATATAAAGGCGCATTATTTAAAATATATTTGCCTTTAGAATAAGTAAATTTTTATATCATAAGATGATATACTCATTTCTTTAAAAATAGAACTTAAAATAATTATATAGAAGGTTAATAATGGAAGAAGACTTTAGAATAGAAAAAGATTTTTTAGGTGAAAAAAAAATAGAAAAGAATGCATATTATGGAATTCAAACTTTAAGAGCTAGTGAAAACTTTGATATTACGCATACTAATATATCTTTGTTTCCAACTTTTATTAAATCACTTGCAAAAGTAAAAAAAGCTTGTGCTTTAACTAATTTCGAATTAGGTGATTTAAATGATAGACAAAGAGATGCAATTATTCAAGCTTGTAATGAAATAATTGATGGAAAATTTCACGATCAATTTATAGTTGACCCAATTCAAGGTGGAGCTGGAACTTCATCTAATATGAATATGAATGAAGTTATTGCAAATAGAGCTTTAGAAATTCTAGGTGAAAAAAGAAGTTCTTACCACATAATACACCCTAATAATCATATCAATATGAGCCAATCTACAAATGATGTTTATCCAACTGCAATTAAACTAACTTTACATGAGTTAATTTATAAATTAAAAGATTCTCTAAGATTTTTAAGAGATACTTTTAATGACAAAGCAATTGAGTTTAAAGATGTTCTAAAAATGGGTAGAACTCAACTTCAAGATGCTGTTCCTATGACTTTAGGACAAGAGTTTAAAACATATGCTGTTATGATTGATGAAGATATTTTTAGATTAAGAGATGCCCAAGCAATGCTTAAAGAAGTAAATTTAGGTGCAACTGCAATTGGAACTGGAATTAATACAAAAGATAGATATCAAAGAAAAGTTATAAGTAATTTAAGAGAAGTTACAGGTGTTGATTATGTTAGTGCTGGAGACTTAATAGAAGCTACACAAGATACTGGAGCTTTTGTTCATATTTCTGGGATTTTAAAAAGAGTTGCTATTAAAATATCTAAGATTTGTAATGACTTAAGACTTTTAAGTAGTGGACCTCGTGCTGGGTTTAATGAAATAAATCTTCCTAAAATGCAACCTGGTTCTTCAATAATGCCAGGAAAAGTTAATCCTGTGATTCCAGAAGTTGTAAATCAAGTTGCTTTTGAAGTAATTGGTGCTGATGTTACTATTTCAATGGCTTGTGAAGGAGGGCAGTTACAATTAAATGTATTTGAACCTTTAGTTGCATATAAACTATTTACTTCAATAAATATGATGAGAAGATCATTTTACACGCTTGGTGAAAAATGTATAAAAGGAATTACTGCAAATGAAGATGTTTGTATGGAAAATATTTTAAACTCAGTTACAATAGTAACTTCACTAAATCCAATATTAGGATATGAAACATGCTCTGCAATTGCAAAAGAAGCCTTGAGTACAAATAGAAGGGTTTATGATATTGTTTTAGAGCAAGAATTATTACCAAAAGAAGAGTTAGATAAACTTTTACATCCAAAAAATATGGTACATAACTATAAGGAAATTATATGAATGTAACAATTATAAATACAGGTGGAACTTTTAATAAAAGATATAATCCACTAAAAGGAATTTTAGAAGTTCCAACTGATAATATTGCTTTAGATAAAATAATATCTTCTTGTCACAATGTAGAATTTGAAATTAGAAATATAGTTTCAAAAGATAGTTTAGATATGGATGATAATGATAGACAAATTATTACAGATGCTGTAAATGAAACTCTTAACGACAACATAATTATCATTCATGGAACAGATACAGTTGATTTAACTGCTACTTTTTTAAAACAACAAGTTACAAATAAAAAAATAGTATTCACAGGAGCAATGGTTCCTATGAGTATTGACGAAGTTGAGGCTACTATGAACTTTTCTCAAGCTCTAGGATTTTTAAGTGCAGAAAATAAAAATGGAATATATCTTGCTATGCATGGTGTAGTTGTTGATGCTTCTAAATTAATTAAAAATAGAGAAGAAGGTAAGTTTATAGTTCAAAATTAAATTTGTTCTTTAAAATACTCCTAACAAAAGTTTAGGTAAAATGGGCAAAAATATATAATATAGGAAAATATAATATGGCAATTTATACATGTGGACATACAACTCCTGATTCAGATTCAATCTGTTCAGCATTATCATTAGGATACTTATTAAATCAAATTGGACGTGAAGCAATTCCTGCAAGACAAGGTCCTGTTTCTCCAGAGACTCAATTTATTTTAGATAAATTTGGTTTTGAAGCTCCATTATTAAAAACTGAATTTGCAGGTGAAGAGTTATTTATAACTGATTATTCAGATAAAGGTCAAGCACCTGCTGATATTGATGAAGCTACTGTTGTAGGAATTGTTGATCATCATAAATTAGGTGATATTACAACTTCAACTCCTTTAGAGTGTTGGATTAGACCAGTTGGTTGTACTAATACAATTGTAAAAGAAATGTATGATTATCATGGTGTTGAAATTCCAGCTAATATTGCAGGAATTATGTTATGTGCTATTTTATCTGATACTGTAATTTTTAAATCACCAACTTGTACTCCTATTGATATGAAAGTTGTTAAAGAACTTGCAGCAATTGCTGGTGTTAATGATTTTGCAGC
>CALKDR010000054.1 GCA_938084175.1 uncultured Campylobacterales bacterium | reverse complement strand
TCATCTATTTCACTTTTCATAGTGTTATGATAACCCTTTGAACTAGTATATAAATAAAACAAAGATTGAATCATAAAAAAGTAGTATGCATTAACATATCCTATGTATACAAATATTACATCTGCAAGAAAAAAACAAATAAATGCATATGATCTAATTATATGTTTATGACTAGAAAGTAAAAAACTTCCAACAATTGCAATTGATGCTGCAATAAAATCAATAATAAGAACATTAAAATCAATATCATTAATATTTGGAATAATAGTAAATATTAAAATAGAACTATATATAAATAAAATTATTACAATAATAGATACATCTCTTTTTCTATTTTTTGTTAATTTATAGATACCTATAATAGCCGTTATAAAAAATAATATCATTTGTATGATAACGGGAACTTTACCATTTAATGTAAAAAAAGTAAGCAGTGCTAGATTTGAGATAAAAAAACTTATAAAACCAAAATATAAAGGTCTTGTGTTGTCTTTAGAACTTAAAGACATTAAGTATGCACCTATTATAGAAAAAACTGCACCAAGTGCTTCAAGTACTATCATATATAATCTCGCTTTATTAAATTACTGCAATTATAATCATTTAATCAAAAATACTTATAAATATAATATGTATTTGACTATAATTTCAAAAATTAATTTGAAAGTTATAATTGCAAGAATTTATAAATAGAGAAAAATGCTATAAATGTTACAGACCAAAAACATCATGTATGTGTAAACACATAATAAAACCATTACAAACAAATACTAAATTTGTAATATTAATGCATCCAAAAGAGTTTAAAAAAACAAAAAATGGAACGGGTCATTTGACTAATAATTCACTTGAAAACTGTGAAGTACATATTGGTATAGATTTTACAAATAATGAAAGAATAAACTCTTTAATAAATAATCCTGAGTATGAAGCTTTCGTTTTATATCCTGATGAAAATGCAATTAAATTAAATGAAGAAAAATTAAGCAGTAAAAAAACTAGTTTAATATTTATAATTGATTCTACATGGCCATGTTCAAAAAAAATACTAAGGCTTAGTAAAAATTTAAGTGCTTTAAGAAAAGTAAGTTTTGTTCATAATAAATCATCTCAATTTATGATAAAAACACAGCCAAATGAGCATTGTTTATCAACAATTGAGTCTACACTTTGTGTTTTAGAACAATTAAACAGACATAATATTGAAAATATTGAAAGTACTTCTTTAGATAACTTTTTAGAACCATTTAAAAAAATGGTTGAATATCAAATATCATGTGCAACAAAAGATGGAAAATTTATAAGATACAAAAAAAAGAATCTTTTTTAAATCCTTAATATTTTATATAATCATAAGTAAGAATTGCTCTTTTTGTTAATTTATTAAAAAGCCAAATTTTTTGAACAAAGTTATCAATTAAAATAATTGCAATATCATCACCATTTAGAACAAGATATAATTGAGGAATCTCTTCATGCTTTTTATAAAATTATTATTTAATTCAAGTAAGATTTTCAACTCCTGATAATTGTTTTTACACACTATGCTAAAATTATCAGCCGATTATTATTATTTTTATAATTACTAAAGATATTATTCTAATAATTCCACTATAATTACACAAAAATTACAATTCGTTTGGAGATACACAATATGAACAATTTAAAGTTTGTATTTACAGCTTTGTTTATTGCTAATTCTTTATTTGCATTAAGTGATGTAAAAACTTCTAATAATAAAGATAATATTATTCTTAAAAAATATGAAAAAGTTGAAAACATTGAACCAAGTGAGGAAGAAATATTTAATAAAGATAGTAAAGAAACTGTAAAATATTTACTATCATTTAAAAAAATACCTAACTCATTTTTAAGTAAAAATTCAATTAGAACTTACTATAAAAAATTTGATCATCAATTAATATGGAGTGATAAAAATGGAATAAAAGATATTTCATTAATATTGTTAGAAACTATTAAAAATGACCCTGTTTTAAAACCTAATATAAATAAAGCATTTAATCTTGACAGAATATTAAATGAGTTAAGTAACTTAGAAAAAGAAAATGATAAATATGTTCAAAGTATGGCAAAAATTGATTTCATGCTGACAAGTATTTATGATAAGTATATGAAATATTTGTCAAAAGGTTATATTAATTGGAGAGGTTTTAAAAAAGAGCTTAAAAAACTAGATAAAGAAGAAGAGATTCTTGCTGATTGGGAAAAGCATAATGCAAATAAAAACTCAAAAGAACTTTTAAAAAATGCAATACTTGCAAATGATTTAACATTGGCTTTCAATGAAGTAAATTACACGTATCCAAAAGCAAAAGAATTATCAAAAACAATTAAAGTATTCGAAGAACTTGCTTTAAATGGTGGATATATTAAGCTTCCTACATTCAAAACTTTAAGAGAAGGTGATAAAGCTAGTGTTATAAAAAAACTAAGACAAAGACTAGTTCAAAGTAATGATCTTAAAAAAAATACTTGCGATATTAAAGAAGAAAAAAGCCCTGAAAATATTTCTCAAATTCCAAGAGATGATGAAGAGATTCAAGTTCATAGTAATATTATTGACAATGATTGTTATGAAATATTTGATAAGAGTTTAAAAGAAGCTATTATTTCATTCCAAAGAAATCATGGTTTAAAACCTAATGGTGTTGTTGGTCCAACCACTAGAAAACACTTAAATTTGTCAATCGAAAGTAAAATTGTAAAAATGAGACTTAATCTTGAAAGAATGAGATGGCTTCCAAGAACACTTGGTGAAAAGTTTTTATTAGTTAATATTCCTGATTATAAATTAAAAATGTATGAGAATAATGAAGTAAAACTTGATATGAGAATTGTTGTAGGAACAAGAAAAAATCCTACTCCTATTTTTTCAAATGAAATGTCTTTTGTTGTTTTAAATCCATATTGGAGAATACCTCCTAGAATTGTTAAAAGAGAAATAATTCCAGAACTAATAAAAGATCCAACTTATTTAAATGGAAAAGGTATCAATCTTCATGAGAATTGGGATCATAAATCTACACAATTTGAGTTAAACTCAATTGACTGGAATTTATACGATGAAAATAGAGTAGCTACAACAAATATTACAACCTCAATTGTAGATAGAGAGGAAGTTCAAATTGAAGAGACTGTAAAGCCAGAGACAGGTCCTACAATGAGATTTATCCAAATTCCTAGTAATAAAAATCCTTTAGGAAGAATGAAGTTTATGTTCCCTAATAAATATGCTGTTTATTTACATGATAGTCCAGAAAAAAGGTATTTTAAATATACAAAAAGAGCTTATTCTCATGGATGTGTAAGATTAGCACAACCAAAAGTTTTATTAGAAGCAATTGCATCAAGGGATGAAAATCTAGACTTTGAAAAAGCAAGTGATATACTAGAAGATATAGAAAAAACTCAAATAGGTTTAAAAAGAAAGATTCCTATTCATATGGTATATTTAACATCTTGGGTTGATGAAAATAACAACTTACAATTTAGAGATGATGTTTACAGATATGATAGAATTCAAAAAAAGCTTATGTATAAATCAAATAAGCATATGTAAGAAGAAACTTAGAGTTTAAAATAAAAAGCTTTTAAAGCTTTTTTATTTTATTAGTTCTAAATTATCTTTAATGTGTCTAATATTAGTAATATCTAATATATGTTTTTGTTCAAGTATCTTCATAAAAAATCTAACTTCTGCATTTGTAAATCCATCTAACTCTTTATCTTTTATAGATACTTCATCATCTTGAAGTCTTATTCTTTTTAACTTACCATTTTCTTCTTTGGCATAATATACTAAATCAAGTTGAGTTTGGTTGACTTTTTCTATCGTTACAATTATTCTATTTGTTCTAATTTTTAAATTAAACTCTGGAAATAAAATCAAGAAATCTTCACTTGAAACATATCCAATATAAAGTTTTGTGTAAATGTCAAAAAATAAACCTAGCTTTGCAGATGAAAAAAACTTTAAATCTACTGTGAACTTTGGATGAGATCTTGATTGATTTAAGATCCATTCTAAGGTTGGGAAATACTGAAATTTTTTATATTTAACTCTAAATGTCTCAATATATTTTTTATGTTTTTGCGCTCTTAATGTAGTTACATTTTTTTTAGTTTTTTTAGCAAAGATGATTTTCTTAATTAAATCATCATCATCTAGATCTTTTGTAACCCATACTGTTGCGTAATCAGGAAAGTTTTTAAGACCAACGGAACCTTCTGTAACGATTATTAAAGCTCTAATTGTTAGAGTAGGAAAAATCATTTTTAAAAGTGCATACTTCTTTACTAATCGTTTATTTAAACTAGCAGTCTTTTTAGAAGTACTCATTTCCACAAAATAAACAGAATCTTTTGTAAAGAATAGTGCATCAAACTCACTAATATCTTTATATGCAGATTTGTAAACAATTTGAGAACTTCTATCTATTAAAAGACCACTCTTAATAAATGTATTTTCTTTATCTTGGTATGGCCCTTTTAGTACAAACCTTGTAATTAAATCTTCACTAAATGCATATTGTAATAATAATTCATAAACAACATTTTCATAAACTTCACCTCTAAAACTACTGTAAGAAGAGATGTATGCTGGTTCATCTTTTGAAATATTATTTCTAAAAAGTGCTTTTAAACTTTTACTATCATATGAATAATGAAATAGATTTTCTTCAATATCGTTTATATCTAAATCTTTTATTTTTTCTGTAATATTAAATTGCTGCAAAATTTTTAAAGTAAATAAATACTTTTTTCCTTTATTTATAAGTGCAAAGATTATAGCTAAATAAATATTAATCAAGTTTAATTTACAGTATAATCTAAATAAATAATAATTTATAAATTAAGGAATTTAAACTATGTCAAAAAATATTTTAATAACAGGATCTAGCTCAGGATTGGGATTAGCTCTTTGTAATTTTTATTTAGAAAAAAACTATAATGTATATGGAATCAGTAGAAATAAACCGGAAATTTCAAATAATAACTTCACCCATATTGCATTTGATTTATCAAAAATATCAAATATAAAAGAATCTCTATCAAGTGTAATAAAAAATATCAAAGATATTGAAACTGTATTTTTAAATGCAGGAGTATTAGGAGAAATAAAAATATTATCAGAACTTTCAATTCAAGAAATAAATGATGTATATGCACTTAATGTCTACGCAAATAAAGAACTTCTTGACATTTTGATGACTATGAATGTAAAAAACTCTATTCTAATTTCATCAGGTGCTTCAAAAACTGGTTATAAAGGTTGGGGCTCATATAGTTTATCAAAAGCAGGTGTTAATATGCTTGCAAATTTATATTCAAATGAAATGGAAAATACTAAAATAATAGCTTTAGCTCCTGGTGTTATTAAAACTCCAATGACTGATTATATTAGATATGAAATTGATGAAGAAATATTTACATCAGCTAAAAAACTAAGTGAAGGAATAGTACAAACAACGGAAGAAACTGCCATTAAAATAGATAATTTTATACAAAGAATAGATGAGTTTGAAAGTGGAACTTATATTGATGTTAGGCAAATATAATGAAGCTTTTAATAAAAACATTTTTCATTTTATTTGCAATTTTTACAGCTATGCTTCTGATTTTAAAATTTACTGGAGTTTTAACAGTTGAGGATATTAAAGAAATTTTTGAAAACTTAAAATCACAACCTTCTTACGTTTTAGGTTTAATGATAATATTTTTATTGTTTATTGATTTATTTATTGCAGTTCCTACTATGACTATTATAATTCTTGCAGGTTACTTTATAGGTTTTGAATTAGCTTTATTTTATACAATAATAGGATTATTAAGTGCCTCATTAACAGGATACTTTTTATCAAAAAAATATGGAAAAAAAATCTTAGACAAACTTTCTTCAGATGAAATGCAAAAAGAAGAAATGACAAGTCTATTTGATAAACATGGTGTTTTAGTTATTGTTTTATCAAGAGCAGTACCCTTATTACCTGAAATATCTTCTTGTCTAGCAGGTACTTGTAAAATGTCAATTAAACGATTTATTTTAGCATGGTGCTTAGGTACTATTCCTTATGTATCAGTAATGACTTATGCAGGTTCAATTAGCAATTTAGATAACCCAATGCCAGCACTTTATGCAGCTATTGGAATTACACTATTATTTTGGTGTTTATGGATGATTTTTATGAAAATAAATAAAAATAGAATGAGAAATTTAGATAGCTAAATTTCTCATAAAATTACTACCAATTATAGAGCTTCTTTATTTAATCCTTTAATTTGCATATGAGGAGCAAAAGGGGAACCCTTATATTCTCCTTTTCCATGTGAGATTGTGTACCAAAAATCTGTAAGAAGAGTTATGTGCTTTTGCCAGATTTCTGACTTCATATCAGCGCCTAATTTTTCTATAAAAAAAGAAGCAAGTTCTTTATCTTTTAAAACTCTAGTGTAAAAAGTAAGTACTAATTTATTTAAATTTTCTTTTGTGATTTGAGTGTTTAGCATATTTATATATTCCTTAATAATATTTATTCATTTATTTTAGGAATATATAATAAATAGTCTTGAATTTAATTGATTTAAATCAAGACTAGTTTTATCTTATTTAGATTTTTTCTTTTGAATTTGTTTTATATTTATAAGCATTAAAATTGAAATTACAAGTGCAACAACAAAGAATCCTGCGAATACATATAATGTTTGTGAATAAGATCCCGTTGAATCTTTAACCAATGAAATAATAAGTGGTCCAACAAGACCAGCTGCAGCCCAAGCAGTTAAAATATAACCATGAATTGCACCTAATTCTTTTGTACCAAAAATATCTCCAATATATGCAGGGATTGATGCAAAACCACCACCATAACAAGACATAATAAAAAATAATAAGAACTGAAATACAAAAATTTCAGTAACTGTTGGCAACATATAAAATGCAATTGCTTGAGTTGCAAAGAAAATAATATAAACAACAGGTCTAGTTAAATAATCAGATAACGAAGCCCAAAAAATTCTACCAGCCCCGTTGAATATTCCCATTAAACCAACAGCAGCGGCTGCTGCAATTGCTGAAATACCAATAACCTCTTGAAGTAAAGGAGAAGCAACTCCTATAATAGCAATACCACAAGTTACGTTTATAAATAACATTAACCATAAACCATAAAACCTTGGTGTTTTAACAGCTTCATCTAAACCCAATAGTGCTAAATCTTCTTTTAGTTTCTTCTTACCTTCTTTGATTTTCTTTTGGAATTTCTCAGGTAAATAACCTTCTTCTGGTCTTTCTAAGTACAATGCAGATGCAAACATAACAACAAAATAAATAGCACCTAAAATAATAAATGTATAAGCAATTCCAACAGAACCTATTAAAACTTTTATAGTTGGTCCCCAAATAGCTGATGCAAATCCAAATCCCATAATTGCTAAACCTGTAGCCATACCTCTTTTGTCAGGAAACCATTTAACTAATGTTGAAACAGGTGAAATATACCCTATTCCTAAACCACAACCACCTAATACTCCATAAAAAAAGTATAAAAGTAACTTTGACTCCATAATAATAGCTAGTCCAGAACCCATTGTTCCTAAACCAAATAATGAAGCTGCAATAATAGCAGATACTCTAGGACCATTTTTTTCAACAAATTTTCCCATAAGTGCAGCTGATAATCCTAAAAAGAATATAGCAACACTAAATGCAATTGTTACATCAGTTAAAGTCCAACCCATTTGCTCTTGAATTGGTTTAACATATACACTCCATGCGTATACAGAACCAATACAAATATGAACACCAACAGCAGATAAAGCCATTAGCCATCTATTTTTATTTACCAAAATATTTCTCCCCTATTTTCTTATCTAAAAAAGAATTGTAGCAAAATATATTTAGTTTTTTACAAAAATTAAATTTTTTAGAGATTTCTCTTCATTATTAGTAGGAAAAGTTTTAAGATTATCTAATCTTTTTTCAAACTTAAAATTTACTGAAAACTTTTCAAATATATTTTTAATAAAATTTGTATCAAGTTCAGGAGCATTAAGAGCAGATAACACAATACACTTTTCACTAGCTAGTGAGTCAAGTTTTTTTATTATCTTTTCGTAATCTTTAGAAGCTGCGAAACTTCCTTTTTGAAAAGATGGTGGATCTATTACAATAATGTCATAAGGTCCTTGTTTTTTGATTCTATTCCAAGACTTTAAAATATTATAAGGCATAAAATGTACATTTGAAGTATTAAAATCATTTAAATGATGATTTTCCCTTCCTATTGTTAATGCACCTTTTGACATATCAACATTTACGATGTTTTTTGCTCCTGCTTTACTTGCACTCAAGGAAAAAGCACAAGTATAGGAAAAAAGATTTAAAACATTTTTATTTTTAGCATTTTTTAAAATATAATCATGCCCTACTTTCATATCAGGGAAAAAACCAATATTTTTATTTGTAAAACTTATTTTATATTTTATAGAATTTTCAATTGCTATATTATTTTCGCTCAAATTTCCAGATAAAACTTCACATGGAGATTTGTTTAAATATCTTCTTTGTAAAACTAAAGTTTCATGTATAGAATCGTTAAAAACTTTATTAATCATTTCTAAGAATTTTTTTTCTATTTTTTCATCTAATTCTTCAAATAACACTATAAATAAAATCTTATCAATTGAATCTATAGTCAAATAATTAAAATCACTATAATAATTTCCACGTCCATGGAAAATTCTTTTAAACTCTTCATTTGTATTTTCTAAATTCTCTGTTACAATTTTCTTTAAATCAATTAAATTCATAATTCTTCCATTTTACACTCTTGTATTTTTAATATTTCATATTCACTTATATTATCATTTATTCTAAACTCAAACTCTTCATTGATTTCTTTTCCAAGTAAAAGTCTTCCTAATGGAGATTTATTTGATATTTTATTTTCACTAGGATTTGTTTCGTGAGTACCTACTATCTTAAAAGTTTTTTCTTTATTCGTAGAAAAATCTAAAAGTGTAATTTTTGAACCAAAATTTACTTTTGTATGAGGAATTTTACTAATATCAATAACGTCACTATTATTTATAATTCTATTTAAAAACCTAAGTCTTTTATCTGTATTTCGGATCTCTTCTTTTGCAGAAATATATTCAGCATTTTCACTTCTGTCTCCGTGCTGTGCTGCTATTTGTTTTTCTTTTACCCAATAAGGTTTTACTGTTTCATATAGATATTTAAATTCTTTTAAAATCTTCTCGTATCCAAAGTTTGTGATTAATTCATTTGCCATTTGATATTAAAGCACAAAAATCCTATTACTTTTATTATTTTCTATTAAAAAGATACTGTATAATGCATGCAATTAATTAATAGGATTAAAATTGCCATATATACTAAAAAAATTTGAAGTCAAAGAAAAAACATTAATTGATGATTTTTTAATTCAAGATGTAAAACTATCTTCAAAACTAGCCCAAAGCTTACTAAATAAAGGGAAAGTATTAAATCAAGATGATAAAAGATTACAAAAAAATCAAATAGTAAAATCAGGATTTATTCAAATAAATCTATTCCAAGCAATTACAAAAGGTCTTAGTCCTTTATTTCAAACAGAACATTTTGCAATCTTTGATAAACCATCAGGTTTATTGGTTCATCCCACTTCTATTAATAATGAATATACATTATTAGACGAGATTAAATACCATTTTAAAGATGGTGCATCATTAGTTCATAGAATTGATAAAGAGACATCAGGACTAGTATTAGTTGCAAAAAATAAATATTCTGAAATGATTTTAAAAGAAATGTTTGAAGAAAAGAAATATAAAAAAACTTATAAAGCAATTGTAGAAGGTCATTTTAAAAATACAATAAAAATAGATACTGCAATTACAAATGATACGGGAATTATTAAACTTAAAATGAAAACCCATGAAAATGGAAAAGCATCACAGACAAAAATCGAACCTATAAATTTTAATAAAAAGAAAAACCAAACTATAGTTTATGCCTATCCAAAAACAGGAAGACAGCATCAAATTAGAGTTCATTTAGATTCAATTTCTCATAGGATAATTGGAGATCCAATTTACGGTATTGATGAAAGTATTGCTAATAGAATATTAAAAAAAGAAGTAACACAAGAAGAAAGAATCGCTTTATCGGGGAATAAAAGACTTCTTCTTCATGCTTACTCACTAGAGTTTGAATATTTAAATTTAAAGTATAAGTTTTGTTCAAAACAAGATTTTAAAGCATAAACCTCTTAAAATCTTTTGGATAAGGTGCTTTTAAAAGATTCCCTGTTCGCATAGGTTTATATAGTTCATCATATCTTTTATATTTAGTTTCATCTAATCTATAAAATACATGTTTTCTAGTTAATTCTTTGAAATCTTTAAGACCTGAAAATGCTAATAATTCTATAAAACTTTCAATTGTTCCCTCATGATAATTTGCGACTCTTTATTTTTTATCTTCAACTACTAATGCATTTGATAATCTTTTATTTTGTGTAGCAATACCTGTAGAACAATTATTTTTCTGACAATCTAAAGCTTGAATACAACCAAAAGAGAACATCATATCTCTAGCACTTGCACATAAATCAGTACCTAAAGATAATTTCTTAAGAATATCCATTCCATTTAATACTTTACCAGAAGCTATAATTTTTATATCTTTTTTTAAATCAAAACCTATTAAGGCATCAACTACAAAAACTAAAGCTTCACGTAATGGTATTCCTACTGAGTTTGCATACTCTAAAGGAGCAGCACCAGTTCCGCCTTCTCCACCATCAATAGTAATAAAATCAGGTTTTGAACCGCTTTTATGCATTACTTTACAAAGTTCAATAAACTCTTCTTTTCTACCAATACAAAACTTTATACCAATTGGTTTTCCTGATGATAATTCTCTTAACTTAGTGATAAAATTCATCATTAAAAATACTTGCACTGTATGGTTTAGAACATCTATTTTTACCAATTATAACTCTTGGATCATGACTTAATTCTTCTGCTTTTATCGCATTTAAGGAACGACCTATCCATTCATATCCAGCTTTATAAATATCAACTTTAGTACCAAAAGGAATAGTACTAACTAATTTTTTAGAACGTCTATAAACTAGACTTCTTTCTTGTTTAATAAAATGAACACCATCAATATCTGAATTTTAATTTATTTTGATTATTATAATAAGAATATGATTAAAAAGATAATTATTTATTAAATTTTAAATTAAGAATACACAAATAGTAAATAAACTTAGACTATAATACAACAAAGGCTAAATATGAGAAAATATGATTTAATAATTATAGGAGCAGGACGAGCTAGTAATTTAGCAGTAACTGCATCTAAAAAAGGTAAAAAAGTTGCAATAATCGAAAAATCAAAATTTGGAGGAACATGTCCGAATAGAGGTTGTGTTCCTTCAAAACTATTAATAGGTTATGCTCATGTTGCATATGCAATTAAAGAATCGAATAGACATTTTATAGATTCAACAATAAATAAAATTGATGTAGAAAAAATATTTGAAGAAACAAATAAATATATTTCTAAAATTGACCCTGCATATAAAAGTAGATTTAATGAAAATGTAGAAGTAATTTACGGAACAGGTAAATTTGTATCAAATAATGTTATTAATGTAAATAATGAACAATTAACAGCACCTAAGATTGTAATAGCAACAGGAACAAAACCAATTTTAGCTCCACATCCAAAGGCTTGGACTAGTGATGATATCTTTCCATTAAAAGGTGATATCCCAAAATCAATCACTATTGTAGGTTCTGGTTTTATTGCTTGTGAATTAGCAAACTTTTTTGCAGCTGTTGGTATTGAAACTAAATTACTTGTAAGAAGTCAAAGAATACTAGGAAATGAAGATAGTGATATTTCTGCTATTTTTAAAAAAGAGTTTGCAAAAAATGTTGATATCTTATTTGATACAATTATTGAAGAGATTAATTATAAAAACAATCAATTTGATTTAACTTTAATAAACAAAGATAATCAAAAAACTAAACATAATTCTCAAGCTCTACTTTATGCAACAGGAAGAGAATCTAATACAGATAGTTTAGATTTACAAAATACAGATATAAAAGTAAATAAAAGAGGATATATCAATAGAAATGAACTCTTTGAAACTAATGCAAAAGGTGTTTATGTTGTTGGAGATGCAAGTGGGCAACATATGCTACAACACGCAGCAGCTCAAGAAGTGAACTATTTAGGAAAAATTTTACTAGAAGGTGAAACAAAACCTTTAAAGTTCAAATACATGCCTCATGCTGTTTTTACTGAACCTGAAATTGCAAGTGTTGGAATAAGTGAACAAAAAGCAAAAGAACAAAATATTCCATATGTTACAAGTATAACTCCATGGTTAGCAAGTGCTAAAGCTATGTCTTCTAGACTTAAGTATCCACGAACTAAGTTTTTAGTGGATCCAAATACTTATGAAATTTTAGGATGTCATTTAATTGGACCTGAAAGCTCAACTATGATGCATCAAATACTTGCAGTTATGCATTTAGATAATGATATAAGACACTTAAAAGAGATGCTTTATATTCATCCAGCTCTTAGTGAAGCAATACTTCCAGCGGCTGTGAATTCTGTAAAAGAGATTGAGAAATATAAAGCTAATTTATAATTTATTAAAAATCACAAGATGATATTTTAGGTAAAAAAAAGCTTCTAGCTAAAAGAACAAAAAGTTCAAATAGCTAAAAGCTTTGTATTGGTTGCGGAAACTGGATTTGAACCAGTGACCTTCGGGTTATGAGCCCGACGAGCTACCGTGCTGCTCTATTCCGCGTTCTATTTAAGTTAGGTCAAAATTATAGCCAAGCAAACTTAAAAAGATATTGGTATGATAAAGAGTTGAATTATGATAATTCAACTCCACATGAAGCACACTCTTTTCTAAACCATCCACGACCTGGAAACTTTCCACATTTTGGACATTTCCATAAAAAAATAGTAAATCCTAAATATAATACAAAACCTGCAATCGCAGCATTAAACCAAGTTTGTTCACTTTGACCAAAAATCTCTGTTAAATCTTTTACTTTCATCACTATATTTGGTGTTAAAAGTATAAAAAATATAAATGCAACTATTTTCGCATTTAATATAACTTTGGCAAATTCTTTTTTTACTTCTTCATTTTTCATTTTAAATCCCTATTTTTTTCTACTGTATTATATGTTAAATTTATAAAAACATGATAAAATTCAAATAATATAAAGGATTTTAATGGCTAAAAATGCAACAGCTAGACATATTTTGGTAAATACTGAAAAACTAGCAAAGAAAATAAAAAAAGAAATCATACAAAATGACATCACTTTTGAAAAAGCAGCTAAAAAATTTTCTAAATGCTCTTCAGGAAAAAGAGGTGGACATTTAGGAACTTTTGCAAAAGGTGATATGGTTAAAGAGTTTGATGAAGTTGTTTTTACAAAAGATTTATTAAGAATTCATGGACCTGTTAAAACACAGTTTGGTTTTCACTTAATAGAAGTAACATCAAGATACTAAATTTTAAGAGATTAAGAGAGTTTATTTAAACTCTGTTCTCTTAATTTATCTTTCTTACTTTTTCTTTTACCCTTAACTGGTTCTTTTCCTTTTTCTTTTAAAAGAGGAGTTCCAATTAATTCAAAATCTTCAATTTCTTCTTTTTCAAGTTTAATATTAGCCCGTTTCTCAATTAGTTTAAAATGTTCACTATTTTCTAAAGTTATAAAAGAAATTGCTAAGCCTTTACGCCCTGCTCTTCCACTTCTTCCAATTCTATGAATATAATCAGCAGGTGAACGTGGCAAATCAAAGTTAATAATACAAGAAATATTATCAATATCTAAACCTCGTGCTGCAATATCAGAAGAAAATAAAATTTTGATTTTCTTCTCTTTAAACTCTTTTAAAGTAAATTCTCTATCTTCTTGAATTAAATCACCATGGAAAGAGTCTGCTTTAAAGCCATATTTTCTAAATTTTGCCGCAATATTATCAGCAGCTCTGTTATTTGCCATAAAGACTAAAACTTGTTCCCATTCATTTGTTTTTATTAAATGTTGTAATAATGGATTTCTATTTTCCACATTTACTTTTATTGCTCTTTGTTTGATTAATTCTACTGTTGGTTCTTCATTTTGTATAGAAACTTCAATAGCATTTTTTGTAATTAAAGATGCTATTTCTTTCATTTTTTGTGGATATGTTGCTGAAAAAAGTAAGTTTTGTCTTATTTCTGGTAGTTGCTTTAATATTAATTCTAACTCTTCGGCAAAACCTAAATCAAGCATTTTATCAGCTTCATCTAAAACAAAAAACTCTAAGTTTTCTAGATTTATTTGTTTTTTATCAATAATATCAAGTAGTCTTCCAGGAGTTGCAACTACGATATCACAACCTTTTTGAATATCTAAAAGTTGATCACCAATACTTTTTCCACCAATAACGCTAACTATTTTAAGTTCTTTTTCTAGTTTTGAGCCTAAAGTTTTAAATGTATCTGCTATTTGTAAGGTAAGCTCTCTTGTAGGAGCTAAAACTAGTGTTCTAATTTTTGCTTTACCCTCTTTTTCATTTAATAAATAGTGATTCAAAATAGGTAGAACAAAAGCAGCTGTTTTACCACTTCCTGTTTGTGCACGTGCAATAATATCATCTTCTTGTAAGACTAGAGGAATAACTTTTTCTTGTATTGGTGTTGCATTTATATATGATTTTTCTATTAGTGCTTCTTCTATTTTTTCATTTAAATTAAACTCTTGAAATGTCATATATAATTATCCTTTTTTTTATTAATGCATTCTATGATTTTTTGCCTTTAGTAAAGGTTTTTAGGATTTTTAATTTTTTAAGTACTCCATGCTTTTAAATATTTTGAACTACTTGTTTCATTTTTTTCATTTCCAACATTTGTAATAATTTTTATATTTAATTTTTCACAAATATCCCATTCGGCAATAGTTTTTTTATCATATCTATCTCCACCTTTTGTGAAAAAATCAGGTCTAATTCTTTCAAGAGCTTTTATAACTGTAGCGTCATTTTCAATTTCAAAAGGAATCACATAATCGACATTTTTCACAGCTGATACTATAATACATCTTTGTTCCAAATCCATAAATGCTTTTCCTTTTTTTTCTTCTAAAAAACTATTGCCATTTACAATTACAGTTAAGGTATTAGCATATTTTTTCGACTCTTGAAAACATGAAATATGACCTGAGTGTATTGGATCAAATCCACCTGAAGTGCATACTATTGTACCTAGGTCATCTTTTATTTCATCAAACTCTTCAAAGGATAAGACTCTTGCTAATTTTTCCATTTTTAAACCTTCCATATAATAGAATCATCATCAAAATGTTGTGTTGATACTTCAAATATTTCTGATTTTTTAGCAATTCCAATAATTTGATGTTTTGTACCTTTTGGAATATCTAAAACATCACCTTTATTCATTTCTAAGTGTTCAATAGTTCCATCTTTACAAACAAATTTAACAAGTATTTTTCCCGCTTGAATATAAAATGTTTCATCTTTTAGTTTATGATAATGAAATGACGAGCTTTTATTCTCTTCAATTACTAATATTTTTCCACAATACTTACTAGAATTATGAAGCCATATTTCATGACCCCATTTTTTTTGCCTAGTTTTTATAGCTTTACTTACTTTCATGAATTTATTTATCTAAACTATCTTTATCATTATCATAAACATCTTCATCTGTTACATTCTCTAATTCATCATATATTTTATCAACAGATGCTTTATACTCTTCATAAGTTTTATGTTTCATCTGAGCATTTTTTAACTCATCTTCAAATCTTTCTTTTGTCATATATACTCTGTTCATTTTATTCCTATTTTGTTTTATTTTTTTCTGCAATCCACTGCGACATATATTTTGTACTTGACATACTATGATGTCTTAACATTGAACCTGTAAAATTATTTAGCCTATGATCTTCAAGGTTTTCATATACCTCATCAATTTTTTCTATTAATTGCTGTCCTAATATCTTAGCATCGTATTTTGATTTTAATAATACATGAGCATTATCTTTAGCTTCATTCCATTTATTTTCATCATTATATAATTCAACAGCTTTGTTTACAAACTCTTCTATATCATCACTTATAAATCCAGGCCAAGTTTCATCTTCAAACATACCTTCACTTCCAATACTAGATGTAACACTTGGAGTCTGCATAATCATTGCATCTAAAAGTTTTCCTTTTATTCCTGCTCCAAATCTAATTGGGGCTAAGCATACTCTTGAGTTTTGCATTACTTCATTTACATCATCTGCCCAGCCTTTGATTAAAAAACCAGTTTTTGGATTGTCTAAAGCTGTTGCTTTTGCTGGTGGATATGAACCATAGATATTAAGTTGTGCATTTGGAATTTGCTTTCTAATTAGCGGCCATATTTT
>CALKDR010000053.1 GCA_938084175.1 uncultured Campylobacterales bacterium | reverse complement strand
TACAGGTATCGTTTTATACTTTACTTCTATGTGGATTGCAGGTATTACTCAAGGTATGATGTGGAGAGCGTATGATGAATATGGTTCTTTAGTTTATTCATTCATTGATACAGTAACTGTATTACAACCATATTACACAATCAGAGCTGTTGGTGGGTTATTATACCTAATCGGATTCTTTATGTTCTCATATAATATTTATAAAACTATTACATGCGGAAGAGTACTTGATAAAGAACCAACAAACGCTACACCTGTAGCTGCGTAAAAAGGAGAAATTATGTTTCATTGGTTTGAACAAAGACCGTTTTTCTTTGCGGTTCTAGTATTTGTGTTTGTTGCCTTTGCAGGTATTATTGAAATAATCCCAGATTTTGCTAAACAAGCAAGACCTACGGTTGGTACAAAGCCTTATTCAGTTCTTGAATTAGCTGGACGTCAAGTTTATATTAAAGATTCTTGTAATGCTTGTCACTCTCAGTTAATTAGACCATTTAAGTCTGAAACTGACAGATATGGTATGTATTCATTATCTGGTGAGTATGCTTATGATAGACCATTTTTATGGGGATCTAAAAGAACTGGTCCAGATTTAATGAGAGTTGGTAATTATAGAACTACTGACTGGCATGAAAATCATATGATGGCTCCAGCTGAAATTGTTCCTGGAACTGTTATGCCAGCATATCCTCATCAGTTTGAGAATATTGCTGATTTAGATACTGCTTATGCAGAAGCTTATACAGTAAAAACTGTTTTTGCTACTCCATATGATCAAGATTTAAATGGTGATGGAAAAATAGATGTTGAGTTAGGTGATCACGCAAGTGCTATTGCAAAAGCAAAAGCAGATGCAGTGTTAATCGCAGCTGATATGAAAAATAAAGCTGTTAAAGATGCTGTTGCAAATGGTCAGGTTCCTGAAATAGTTGCATTAATTGCATATTTAAATTCTTTAAAATAGAGGTTAATAATGGAATATGAAGAGTTATTGAACATTCAAGGTTATGTGAAGTTTTCCTTAATACTTGTAGTATTTGTACTTTTTTACTCATACGCTTACTCTATTTATAGTAGAGATAAGAAGGGTGAACGGGATTTTGAAAAGTATTCAAACTTAGTTCATGACGATTCATCTTCTTCTTCTCCTCTTGAAGAAAGAGTAGACAATATAGATAACAAGGAGAAATAGTATGAAATCTATGATTATAGGTGGAATTATTCTTGTCATCGCATTAATAGCAGGAACTTACTTCGCAGCAGGTGACGCTTTTATCGGTGACGATTATATTAATAGTTTAACAATGTTAGGTGCAATTTCAGTTATTGTAATTACAGTTTTTACATCGCTTAAATATATTAATCAAATGAAAAATGATACAGCTAGTGGTGAATTAGCTGAAGAAAGTTGGGACGGTATTGGTGAATATCGTAATAAACTTCCAACTGGTTGGGCCTTAGCTTTCATTGGTACAATGATATGGGCATTTTGGTACATGACTATGGGTTATCCAATTAATGGATTCTCTCAAATTGGACAATGGAATGAAGAAAACTTAGAATATAACGCTAAGTTTGAAAAGAAATGGGAAAACCCTTCTCTTGAAACTTTAGAAGCAATGGGTCAATCTACATACTTAGTGCAATGTGCACCTTGTCATGGAATTGATGGTGAAGGTATTGAAGGGAAAGCTCATAACTTTACAAAAAGAATTTCTAAAGAACAAGTTATTCATGTAATCAATAATGGAGCTAACAACTTAAAAAGTGCATACCCTGGTGGAATGCCAGCTGGTATGGCTTATGGTGATGATGTTGAAATAGTTGCAGAATATGTAGCTAACGGATTCAAAGGTGAACAACCTGCTGCTTATGCTGCTTGTGCTGGATGTCATGGAATTGATGGTAAAGGTATGGCTTATGTAGCTCCAAACATCAGAGAATATGATGATGCATTAGTAATGGCTGTGTTAAAAGATGGTAAGAAAGGAAATATTGGTGGAATGCCAAGTTTCGATGGAAGACTAAATGAAACACAGCAAAAAGCTCTTGCTGCATACTTAAGAAGTTTAGGAGAGTAAGATGGCTGGAAATACACAAATGAATGAAAATGAAAGAGGAATCTTTAAATTAAGTGGTATTACTGGTATGCTTATTGCTACTGCATTATTACTTACGATTTTAGTTGTTTTAACTATGAGTGCAATAAATGTACAACAAAAGGAATCAACTAATTTCTATAAGATTAATCAAGATCTTAATGGTTTAACATCAGGAAGTTTTTCTTCAGATATAAAACAAAATACAGCAGAAGAACAAAATAAAAATTACCAACTTATTGGTAATGGTAAGTAAGGAGTTTGATATGGATAGAATTATAGGTATTGGGCTTGTTGCTTTGGCTATATTTACTTTATATTTTAGTTTTTTCAACGATGCAAAAATATACGTTGGTTAAATGAAAAGTATTACTAACTTTAAAATAGGAGTGATTTTTTCACTTCTATTTTTTTTATCACAAAATATATTAGCAAAAGATTTTGTCTTAAGTGATGATGGTTTAATAGATCCTCGAGCACAAGAAAAAATCAATACAATGGGTTTAGAAGCTAAAACAAAATTAGGTGTAAATATTTATGTTTATGTAAAAAACACTTATGGTTTAGGTGGTCAAATCAAAGGTAAAGATAAAATTATCTATCTAAAAAATCATGAATCTCAGATTTTGCAAGCATTAAAAAAACCTTATGTTTTAATGACAATGTCAATTGAAGAACAACATGTAAATTTATTAGTAAGCGAAACTTTAAAAGAAATCATAGACAAAAATGATATTTTAGATGGATACGTAGTGCCATTACTTGCTTCAAAAGATAAAAATACTTTATACTCAAAAGTAAGTGCTGCAACACTAAATGGTTATGCTGCAATTGCAGATACAATAGCAGACAGTAAAAATATTGAATTAGAAAGTAGTATTGGAAGTCAAGGTAAAATAGCCTCAACTATATGGAGAGTTCTTATGTATACTCTTGTAGTAGTTGGTTTACTTTCATACACATTCATAGTTTTAAGAGAAAAGAGAAAAAAATAAATGAAAAGAAATTATTGGCCACTATTTTTTATAGGAATTTTTCTTTTCACTTTCAGTTTAATTGTATGGACAGTTGTAAATGCAGTTAAAAGTCCTGTAAGTGAGGATGAGAGTTTTTTAAGAACATATCAAGATGTTGATGCAAACTATAATGATATTATTAATTCAAATCAAAAGTTTTTAAGTAAATATGACTTCAGTCTTGATATAAATGATGTTAATTTTGATTTAACAACTGATGATATTAGATATTCACAAAGAGTATTAGAAAAACATTCTAAGCATAAAAATTTATTAAAATTTGATAAGCAAAATGATATTAAATTATTTGTAATTGATAAGATTACAAAAGAGAAAAAAGCTATTGATATAGTTTTAAAAATTACTTTAAGTTCTTCAAATGATTTTGATATTTTATTAAAGAATGATAACTTTACAAATACTTCAAATGAATATGTAAGCACATTTAAAATTTTAGAAGAAAACAACTGGAATATAACTGGAACATTTAAAGTAGATGGAATTACAGGTTCAATTTATATAAAGACTAATGCAATTTAAACAAAAGCTATTAGTCTTTCCAACTTCAAGATCTATACGGTCACATATTTCTTCACAAAAGAATGAAAACACACTTTTACCTTCTATTTTAACAATTGATGAATTTTTTAAAAAATCAATTGTTTTTAATAAAAAAAAATATATAGATGAAGAGCAAAGATTTTTATTTTTAAAAGATTCTATCAAAAATACTTCTATTCAAAAACTTGGAATTTCAGATAATTTTACTAAATTTCTAAAACAAAATGATTATATTTATCGATTTTTTTTAGAACTTTCAAGTGAAAAAGTAGAAATCCAAGCTATCAAAAATGCAGATACTTATGAGTATTTTGGTGAGCATTTATCAATTTTAGAACAAATTAGAAAAAACTATATAAATATATTAGATAAAAACTCATGTGTTGATAGAATCAATATGTCTGAACATTATAAAATAAATGAAGATTTCTTAAAAAGATTTGATTCTATTGATTTAGTTTTTGAAGGTTATTTCACAAAAGTTGAGTTTGATATTATAAAAGCAGTTAGTTGCTTTGTTACTTTAAATATCAAGTTTCATTCAAATGAATATAATCAAAAATCATTAGAGGTATTTGATTTCTTTAATGAAAAAAATAAAACGGAAATAGAACTAGATTACAAATATGATATTTGTCTAAGTTCTAAAGAAATTATTTCAAAACAGAAAATTAAAAGTAACGTAAAATCCTTAGAAATCAAAGGATTTAATTCAAGAATAAACCAAATTGCTTATATAAAGTCAAGTATTACAAAAGCTATTTTAAAAGGTGTAGATGCATCTTCAATAGCTTTGGTATTGCCTGATGAGAGTTTTGCTTCATGGTTGCAGTTATTTGATACTGAGCAGTATTTTAACTACGCAATGGGAAGAAATATTAAAAACTATAGACTTTATCAAGTAGCCTTCGCTATTAACTCTTATTTAAATGAAGATGAAATTAAACACATAAGTAATTTGGAGTATTTAAAAATTGATAAAATCGCAATTGATAAAACAATAAAGCTTTTATGGAATAAAGTCTCAACAAAAGAAAACTTTGAATTAATTACAAACTATATAAAACAAAACGAAGACAATGAAGAGATTTTAGAAAAGTATGATGAAATTTTATATAAACTAAATATCTTGATTTTTTCAAATGAAAACAATATATTAGTAAAAGATTTATATAAAATATTTTTGCAAAAAATCTCAAAAATTACACTAGATGATGTAAACTCAGGAAAAATCACAGTTTTAGGATTGCTTGAAACTAGAGCAGTCTCTTTTGATACAATAATCATTTGTGATTTCAATGAAAACTTTATACCAAAACGTTCTATTAAAGATAAATTTTTATCAACAAAAATAAAAAGCATGGCAAATTTACCTACTTCATTTAATAGAGAATCTTTGCAAAAGTATTATTATAAAAGATTGATTGATTCATCTTCTAATGTTTTTATTTCTTATGTGAATTCAGATACAAATCAAATATCAAGATTTGCAAATGAGTTATTTCCAAAAGATATAAACCATGATAGAAATGACAATTTTTATAAGCATATTTTGTACAATAATCATAATATTACTCATTTTGAAGAAGAGATTGTTCAAAAAATTGATTTAGGTAAATTTGAATGGTCAGCAACTTCTCTTAAAAACTTTTTAGATTGTAAAAGAAAGTTCTATTTACAATATATTCTAAAAATAAGTGAGCATACAATCTCACTAAAACCAAAAGCTTTTGAACTAGGTAATATTGTTCATAGCATTTTAGAAGATTTTTACAAAAATAATACTTATGATTCATCATATAAAATGATTGAAGATCTGTTTTTTCAATATAGAAGTACAAATCCATTTTTAGCACTTGATTTGGAGATATGGAAAAAGAAACTACATGACTTTTATCTTTATGACAAACAAAGACTAGAAAATAGAAAAATCATAGAACTAGAAAAAGATTTCAATATAACTTTTGATGATATAAAGCTAAAAGGTGTCATAGATAGAGTTGATTCTTTTGAAGATAGATATGAAGTTATTGATTATAAAACATCAAGCACATTAAAAGTAGATACATTAAAAAACTATGAAAAGTCACATGATTTTCAATTAGAGTTTTATTATCTTGCTATGAGTGAAATATATAAAACAGACAAAGTTGATGCTTATTATTATGACTTAGCAAATACAAAACTTCTAGAAGAAAGTGTTTTAGATAAAAAACTAGAACTTTTAACACAAAAATTTGATGAAATCAAAGAGTTATCAAAAGCTGATATTAGTTTTGCTAAGTGTGAAGAAAAAGTTAATTGTGTTTATTGTCCATATAAAACTATATGTAATAGATAAAA
>CALKDR010000052.1 GCA_938084175.1 uncultured Campylobacterales bacterium | reverse complement strand
AGCAACCCCCAAAACCCCAAAACCCCAAACAAATGAAAAGTATTGCATACAAATAAAAGTATGTGTGAAAATAATGACCTGGTTATCACTGTTTGATTATAGGAGTTATCTGTTAATTTCCTCCAGTATTGGTCTTCATATGCTGGTTCTGGAACTTTATATTCCCATGGTTCGCTCCTTCAGTTTCTATTTCATTTCCAGCCGTGTTCCCTCCAGTAGTCGACTTCGTATTAGAAGGAGATATTTACTGATGATTCTTGTCAAAGTAATAACCCTTAAAAAGTTGTTGAGTGGTAGGATTTTTTAAATGGATTTCATTCTCTTTCACAGCTTCTGCGTCCTTCCATTCTTGATTGTTAACGTGATTTTGATCGAAATTTTCAGCAGACGAATCTGGCTCAAATTCGGCCTGCATCGTTCCATCTTGTAGACTCTTCCAGTCAAAATCATTGAACCAAGGATGTGCCTTAACTTCTTGGTTGCCGTTGGCTCCTAGTCTAGATGATGCTTTTCTTGCAAGACACTATAATTTAAGATGAAATTAAAAATAATGGAAAACTTACCTTATTGATGAAATCAGCGGCTTCGAAGCTCCATCCATCAATAACCTCAGATTTTTTGATCTGAACTTATTTTTACAGAATGGCATCTCTAATTTCTCTTCTGGTTTTGCCTTAGTAAGGTCGACGACTATTCATGCACTCGTAAGCAATGACACCTACTGCGAAGTAGTCTGCTGCGATACCGTGATTGTTTTTACACATAACTTCAGGAGCCATATACCCTGGGGTTCCACTTGTTTCATTACAATTTTCGACATCTGGAATCCATTCCCTAGCAATACCAAAATCTGTTAGTTTTAAATATCCTCTCTCGTCAAAGACTAAGTTTTCTGGTTTTATGTCTCTGTGGATAATGCTATGTCCATGAACAGTTTCAAGAGCCTGGATCAAGCAAGCACAGAAAAATTTAGTCTACTGCTCACTGAACCGCCTCTGACGGGCCAAATGGAATCTAAGATCTCCACCAAGCAACAAATCCATCACCAAATATAGATTTTCGGAATCCTAGAATGCATAATGAGCATTCACGATGAATTTTGACTGAATCATGGAAAGAAGCTTTAATTCATTCATCACAGACTGAATGCTTTTTTTGTGCATTACTCTTGCTTTCATCATTTCTTTCATCGCGAATTGATTAAGTTTTTCGTGCTTCAATCTATTAGAGCTAACTCGCCAAACTTTTCCGAAGCCTCCTCTGCCAATGGCGTATTTATATTCAAATAATGATTTGTTTAAGGCTAAATTTTAAAATAATGTGTCAAAAATCTCTTAAGGAATTGAGAGTGAAGAGTTAACTTACTTGAAATATTTTAGCCCTCATCTTCTGATTTTAAGTTACAGTTTCCCATGTTATTTTCTGATTGTTTAAGATTATTTTTGGTTGGTTGTTTTTATTTGGGTCAATACTAGATCAGGAGATTCTCAAGCTTCAAAACTATACTTTATAATTATTTATTATAACCATATTGGAAGAACTAGTCATTTTGGCTAATTTATTCATTTCAATGGGGTTTTGGGGTTTTGGGGGTGCAGAGGCATTGTTATTTACAACTATTGCATCTTCACAACCTGTTAAAGCTTGAAGTGTTTTTACAATATGAGAATATCTCTCACCTCTTTTTCCTTGTTCTAAATCATATTCAAGATTATTATAAGAAGTTGCTACTTTCATAGCTTTGTTAAAACTCTCTTCATTTATTAATGAACGTCCTAAATTTGTATGTACAATAATACCAGTAGCATTAATTACACTTTGAAGTGATGGTGATGTTAAATCAGCATACTCTTTTAAAACAGTTTGTATTAAATCTTTTTCATTAATACTATTAACTTTTTTTTCTAGAATATCATTTCTTAATCTTGTAATAATATCTTTTGATATTTTTGTGATTAAAGATACAGAAAACCCTTTAAACTCTTTGTTGTTGATAAACCTATCAATCTTGGGAATACTTTTTAATAAACTCATTTTTCTCTTTCAGATGTTTTTAAAACTAAATAATGTAAACTTCCAAACTTAAGTGGGGGGCATGTGATCCTGGTGGACACCGCAGGTTTCAACCCTGATCGGCGGTTTACGTGTGTACGCCGCGGTAGGTTCAATTCCTACGCCTTCTCGCCACTTATAAACTCAAATAATCCCAATTAACTTATCTTTAGTTTTAATAATTTTTATTTTGATGGATTGTATCAAAAACTAATTCAACAAAGCCTTAATTTTCCACACTTTTTATATTTATATATTGGACCTGGAATTGGTGGTGGATTAGTTCTTAATGGAGAAATTGTAAGAGGTGAAAATAATAACGCAGCAGATGTTGCTTCAATGCCTATTCCAAACTCAAAATTAAAATCAAATCCAAGACCAAATAGTTCTTTTGACATTATGATGAATAGAGCTTCTTTAAATGTACTAATTCGACATTTAAAATATAATAATATTAGTGTTAATTCTTTAAATGATTTAGAGCAATTAATCTTATCAAAAAATGTTCATTATACGGAATGGTTAGATGATACAATTGAAGCATTAACTCATCTTATTTGGTCATCAACAATTTTATTAGATATCTCAACTGTTGTTATTGCATCTGCTGTTGATGGGGGATTACCTAATATTATTAAAGAAAGATTAGATTATTCTTTAGAAGCTAGTGCTCCTGAATCTTGTATAGTGCCAAAGATTAAAACAGGGAAATTTGGAAGTGATGCTGGAACTATTGGAGCTGCGAGTTTACCAATATTTTATAGTTTCTCTCCTAGCACTGAAATATTAATGTAAGGTTTTTTTATGAATGAAAATAAATATAAAGATATATATATTTACGGCGAAGTTCTTTTTGATTGTTTTAGTGACAAAAAAGAGATATTAGGAGGTGCACCTTTTAATGTAGCTTGGAACCTTCAAGGATTTGGATTAAAACCTAAAATGATAACTTCAATTGGTAAAGATGATTTAGGTACAAAAGTATTAAATGCTATGCAAAAATGGGGTATGGATAAATCACATGTAAATATTTTAGAGAATAAAAAAACAGGCTTGGTTAATGTTGTTTTAGATGATAATGGTATTCCTGAATATTCTATTGAAGATGATAGTGCTTATGATTATATTAATAGTTTAAAAACTCCTAATAAAGATTCAATAATTTATCATGGTTCTTTAGGTTTAAGAAAAGAACATAATCAAAAAGTTTGTAATGAGTTAAAAAAACAGCTTGATTCAAACTGTTTTGTAGATATTAATTTAAGAGCTCCTTTTTGGAATGATACTTTATTAAAAGAAATTTTAAATAAATTAAAATGGCTAAAAATAAATGATGAAGAATTGCCTTTAGTTTCTAAAGCATTAGGTTTAAATAGTGAAAATGAGAATGAACAATTAGAGTTTATTTTAGACAAATTAAATTTAGAACTACTTATTTTAACTAAAGGTTCACAAGGGGCTCTTTTAATAAATAAGAATAAAAAAACAACTCAAATGGATATTGTACCAGTTACAAAAATGGCTGATACAGTTGGAGCTGGGGATGCATTTTCTTCTGTTGTAATTTTAGGTTTAGTAAAAGCTTGGGATAGTGCACTTACAATAAAAAGAGCAATGGGATTTGCTTCAAAAGTTTGTTCTTTAAATGGTGCAATTGTTAATGATAAAGAATTTTATAATTCAGTTTTAAAAGAGTGGGAATCTTAATGAATAAAAAAATAGGAATTATTGGAGCTGGTAATGTTGGCTCAAGTTTGGCATTTACTTTAGCTACAAAAGCAGTTTGCTCACATATTGTAATAAAAGATATTAGAGAAAATATAGTTGAAGCTATGTGTTTAGATATTTCACAAGCTTCAAATAGTGCAAAATCTCACACAATTGTAACAGCTGCAAAAGAAGCAAAAGATTTAAAAGATTGTGATGTCGTTGTAATTACAGCAGGAGTTCCACGTAAACCTGGAATGAGTCGTAATGAATTATTACTTATAAATGCTAATATTATGAAAAGTGTAATTGCTGATATTAAAGATAATTGTCCTAATACAATTATTATAGTTGTATCAAACCCTTTAGATGCTATGGTTTATGCAGCTTTAAAAACTTCAGGTTTTGCTTCAAATAAAGTAATTGGAATGGCAGGGATTTTAGATAGTTCTAGAATGAGTCATTTTATTTATGAAAAACTTGGATACGGAGCTGGACAGATACAATCTTCTGTTATGGGTGGACATGGTGATGATATGGTTCCTTTAACAAATTATTCTACAGTTGCAGGTGTTTGTATTGAAGAGTTATTAAATAAAAAAGATATAGATGATATTGTACAAAAGACTAAAAATGGTGGTTTACAAATAGTAAAACTTCTAGAAACAGGCTCAGCTTATTATGCACCTGCCTATTCAACATCAAGAATGATTGAATCAATTTTGAATAATGAAAAAAAATATACCCTTGTGCTGTACTATTAAGTGGAGAATATGGATATACTAATATTGTTGCAGGTGTTCCTGTTATGTTAGGCATAAATGGTGTTGAAAAGATAATTAAATTAGAATTGAATGAAGAACAAAAAAATCAATTTGATAAATCGGTTTTATCTGTAAAAGAATTAACAGATGTTTTAGATAAAGAGTTTTTCTAGAACTCTTTTAATAGTTTTGAATATAGTGATTAATTTAATTCTTATATTTTAATCATTATAATGTTATGATGAATATAATTATACTAATAAGATTTAAGGAGAATATAAATGAATAAAATTTTTTATAAATGTGATATTGTAATTTTTGGTGGACATGGAGATTTATCTTTTCGTAAATTAATCCCTGCACTATATCATTTGGTAAAGGATGCTCATATAGATTTAAATAGTAGAATTATCATAGCATCTAGAACTAAAATGAGTAATAGTGATAATACTAAATTAATAAAAGAAAAATTAAAAACTTTTTTAAATAAAGATGAAGAGTTTGAAGATGAAGTTTTTGCAAAATTTGAATCTTTAATCAAATATTGTCACATTGATTTTGCAGAAAATAAAACATTTAAAAACTTAGAAAACTTATTAACAAAAAATCAAAATGAAGAGAGAATATTCTATTTTTCAACTGCTTCTGAATTTTATGAAAATATTTGTAAATCATTAAGTGATTATAAGTTAATAAGTACTACTTCAAGAGTAGTTTTAGAAAAACCTATAGGAAAAAATTTAGAAACGTCAAAAGTAATAAATGAAAAAGTTTTAGAATACTTTAAAGAAGATCAAATCTATAGAATTGATCACTATTTAGGAAAAGATACAGTTCAAAACCTTATAGCTTTAAGATTCTCAAATAAGATGTTTGTTCCTTTATGGGATGCTAATAATATTGACCATATACAAATTACACTATCTGAAAGTGTTGGGGTTGAGAGTAGATGGGAATTTTATAATCAGTATGGTGCTATGAGAGATATGGTACAAAATCACCTTATGCAATTAGTTTGTTTACTCGCAATGGAACCACCTCATTCTCTTGACCCAAATGCAATTAGAGATGAAAAACTAAAAGTTTTAAATTCTCTTAGAAGTATTGAAGAGAAAGATATGAAAAACCATGCTATTAGAGCTCAATATACTGCTGGTATTGTTGATGGTAAAGAAGTTAAGGGTTATTTAGATGATGGAAATTCTCAAAGTGATACAGAAACTTTTGTTGCATTAAAACTTTTTATTGACAACTTTAGATGGAGTGATACACCTTTTTATATAAGAACTGGTAAAAGGATGCCAAGTAAAAACTCTGAGATTGTAATACAGTTTAAATCAATTCCTTATTCAATATTTGATAATTATACAATGCCAAATAAACTAATAATATCATTTTCTCCAGATGAAAGTATTACACTTAACCTTATGCATAAAATACCAGGACTTGATGAAAAAATGAAACTTCAAGAAGTAAGTTTAGAGTTAAATCCTCCTAGAAGTTTTGTTAGAAAAAATGAAGCTTATGAAAGACTGCTATTAGATGTAATTAGAGCTAATCCAACTTTATTTATGAGACTTGATGAGGTTAATGCTGCTTGGAAATGGACTGATAAAATTATATCAGCATGGCAAAATAATATTACTCCAATGCAAACATATAAAGCTGGAACAAATGGTCCAGCAAGTGCTATTTCTATGCTTGCAAAAGATGAAAGAGTTTGGCATGAAAACTAATTTTAATTCATTTAAATCATCTGAAGAGTTAGTTGATAGTTTTTGTAAAACAATTATAGAAAAACTAAAAAACGCTATAAAAACAAAAGAAAAAGCAGTTTTACTAGTATCAGGAGGAAATACTCCTAAAGTACTTTTTGAAAAATTATGTAGATGTGATATTGCTTGGGAAAAAGTAATAGTTTCTCTTGTTGATGAAAGATGGGTAAACAAAAGAGATGAAGATAGTAATGAAAAGTTAGTAAAAGAGTATCTTTTAAAAGATAAAGCATCTAAAGCTTCTTTTCTTTCATTATATCAAGACGGCGTAGAAGCACAAAATTGTGTTGAATTTTGTTCAAATTTAGTAAAGAAAGAACTATTTCCTTGTGATGTACTAATTTTAGGAATGGGAGATGATTCTCATACCGCTTCACTTTTTCCTAATAATGAAAAACTTGAAGAAGGAATTAATTTAAAAAATGAAAGTTATTGTGTGAGTATGACTCCCTTGACTGCAAAGCATTCAAGAATGAGTTTAACTTTAAGTGCTATTTTAAAAGCTGATAATATTTATTTACATATTCAAGGCAAAAATAAAAAAGAGGTATATGAAAAGGCATTAAAAGAAGATGACTTCTTACTTTCTCCTATCTCTGCGGTTTTAAAAAATGAAAAAAAACAAATTGAGGTTTATTACAATGAATAAGACAATACTAGAAGTTACAAATAATATAATTAAAAGATCTAAAAAAAATAGAAAAGTTTATTTAGAAATGATAGAAAAGTCTAAATTAGAAGGTATGAGTAGAAAAAGAATGGGATGTAGTAATTTAGCACATACCATTGCTCCTATGAGTGATTCTGAGAAAGAACTTTTAATGGATATGGAAATCCCAAATATAGGAATAGTTACTGCATACAATGATATGTTATCTGCTCATGAACCATATAAAAATTATCCAGATATTATAAAAGAAGAGCTAGTTAAAAACAAGGCTACAGGACAAGTTGCTGGAGGTGTTCCATCTATGTGTGATGGTATTACACAAGGTAAAGAAGGAATGGAATTAAGTCTATTTTCAAGAGATAATATAGCAATGGGAACAGCTATTGGACTATCTCATAATGTCTTTGATGGGGCAGTTTATTTAGGTGTTTGTGACAAAATTGTTCCTGGACTTTTAATGGGTGCATTGAGTTTTGGACATTTACCAGCTGTATTTATTCCAAGTGGACCAATGCCTTCTGGAATTTCAAACTCTGATAAAGCTAAGAAAAGAGAAGAGTTTGCACTTGGAAAAATTGATAAAGGTGAGCTTTTAAAAGTAGAAGCACAGTCTTATCATAGTTGTGGTACTTGTACTTTCTTTGGAACTGCAAATTCAAATCAAATGCTATTAGAGATGATGGGACTACAACTACCAAATGGTTCTTTTGTAAATACAAATACACCTTTAAGAAAAGAGCTAACAAAAGAAGCAACAAGACAAGTTTTATCACTAGTAAGAAAAGATGGTTTTGCCTTAGCTGATATTATAGATGAAAGAAGTTTTGTAAATGCAATTGTAGGATTAATGGCAACTGGTGGTTCTTCAAATCATACTATACATTTAATTGCAATGGCAAAAATAGCTGGTATTACTTTAAATTGGGATGATTTTGATGCTATTTCAAAAGTTACACCACTTTTATGTCAAATGTATCCAAATGGAAGTTTAGATGTAAATCACTTTAGAGATGCAGGTGGAATGGGAGTTGTTATTTCACAACTAATAAAAGCAGGTCTTGTACATAATGATGTAAAAACAATTGTAGGTGTTGGTTTAGATGATTTTTGTGTTGAGCCAAAACTTGAAGATGAAAAACTTATCTTTACAAAAGATTGTAATGTTTCAAGAAATACAGAAGTA
>CALKDR010000051.1 GCA_938084175.1 uncultured Campylobacterales bacterium | reverse complement strand
GCTACATACGAGTAAAATAATGACGTGGAGTCATCGCTTATTAATCTAAATAAAGATAATGAGCAAGAAGAAGTTTAAAGATACAAAGGTAGGTCAGTTCTTACTTGAAAAAATCCCTAATATAGTAGGGTCAATCGCAGGAGACACGCCTGTAGGAAGCGTTATAAAGACCCTTATTAGCGGCTCAGAAATGAGCAATGCAGATAAAGAAATAGCTCTTAAAAAACTAGAGCAAGAAATACACGAATTTGATGGAATAACAAAGCGATGGGTTGCAGATTCACGAAGCGGTTCATGGCTTTCACAGAACGTTAGACCGCTTACGCTTGCATTTTTAACAGTTGCTTTTGTAATTGGGTGGGCATATCAATTAGAGGGCTTAGATACCGTTAAATCTTTGTTACAAATTGTATTTATGGGCTACTTCGGTAGTCGTGGGTTTGAAAAAGTAATGGGTAATAATAAACATAAATAATATGTATCAAGAAAGACCACGTTTATCAGGTAATAAATTAGCTGCTTATAATCATATAAATAAAGAAGAACGCAGAATATTGGTAATTGGAGATATACACGCTCCTTTTGAATTAGATGGTTACTTTGAGTTTTGTAAAGAAACCTATGCAAATTACAACTGTAACCAAGTTATTTTTATTGGAGATTTATTAGATAATCATTATAGCTCTTTTCATTCAACTGACCCAGATGGTCTTGGGGGGGCTACAGAACTAGAATATGCTATAGATGACATTAAAAAATGGTATAAAGAATTTCCTGTAGCTGATGTGCTTATAGGTAATCACGATAGGATTATAATGCGTAAGGCTTTTGATTCGGCTATTCCTAAAGAATGGATTAAATCTTATAATGAAGTATTAGGAACTCCTAAATGGAATTGGACAGAAAGAATTGTTTACGACAACATTCAGTACGTTCACGGCGAAGGTGGCAGTGCCCGCACAAAGGCTAAAAATGATATGCAATCTACAGTCCAAGGTCATATCCATACGCAAGCTTATACTGAATGGATGGTAGGAAGAAACTTTAGAGTATTTGGTATGCAGGTTGGTTGTGGTGTCGATGGAGAATCTTATGCAACTGCTTATGCAAAGAACTTTAAAAAGCAAGCTATAGGATGTGGGGTTATTATTGGAGCAGATACTGCTATAAATTGCCTTATGAAGCTATAACTTTTAGCTGAAGGGACACCAAAACGGACACCAAAAAAACAAGCCCCTAGTGATAGTGGGGCTTTGCGGCTGTAGTTGCAGAGAGGAAGGGTTTCGTACCTATATTAATAATATTAAAAATTGATGTAAACATTGGTTATTTTGGCACGAATATAAGAGTTTTTTTAATGTTTTTAATATTTTTAATATTTTTAATATTTTTAATACCTTTGGACGGACACCAAAACGGACACCAATGGGATTCTTGTTACATGGTAAATATAATTATGTTTTCTTCACCTTTTATATACAAGGTAAAAAATATAGATATAGCACCAAAATAAAAATAGAAAAAGATGAATGGGATTTAGCTATTCAAAGACCTAAGGCAAGACGTGGTGATATTGGTAAGGCAAATAAGAAGATAACCTTTGAGCTTAATGAATACCAGAGGTTTTATGAGAAGCTAAAGTCAGACTATAAAGAAAGTCTCACAAAAGAAATTGTTAAAACAAAATTCGACCAGCACTTTCAATTAGCACAATCTGTTAAAGCACTTACCTATTCAGATTATTTTGATATATATATAGAACAAAAAAAAGAAAGTCAGTCTGTTAAAAAAGGCTCATGGGAAGCATACGCTAGAATACACGATGCTATTTTAGAAATGGCAAAAACAGAAAAAACTACATATTATCTAACAGGTTTTGATGGTGCTTTTTTTAATCGTTTTATAAAATTTTTAAGGGTAAATAAAGAAATTTCAGATAATACGCTAAAAAGAAAAATGGGTTTTTTTAAATCCTTTTTAAATTGGTGTATAAAAAACGGGTATCAAACAAACAAAGCATTTAAGCAGGTATCTATTAAAGGGAGGGAAACTTTTCACGTAAGCTTAAAAGATAAAGAAGTAGATACCCTAGCGGGACTTGAACTCGACAAAGCTTTAGATTATTATAAAGACCTTTTTTTAATTGGTGTTTACTCAGGTCAAAGATACTCTGACTATTCAAGATTCAACAGAAAGTTTATTGATGGAAACAACATTGTAATAAGAGCAAAAAAAACAGGGCAATTTTCTTATATACCGTTAAACAATAAGCTAAAGGATTTACTAGATAAATATGAATGGAGTTTAAAACTTATAGCAAGCCAAAAGTTTAATATTAAAATTCAAAAAATATGTAGAATAGCAGGCTTTGATGAAGTTATTCAAATAGATAAGTTTTACGGAAACACAAAAGTTTCAAAGGATGTACCAAGATGGAAGTTAATTGGAAGCCATACAGCTCGTAGAACCTTTATTACTTTATCGGCTCAAAGAAACGTACCAAAGTCTCTAGTAATGCAAGCTACAGGTATTAAGAGCTATAAGACATTAGAGAATTATACAAGGCTAGACATAGATAAATTAAATCAAGAAATGTTTAAGGCATGGGATTAGCCTTTTATTTCATCAATAGCCTTTTGTGTATTTTTATTTAAAGCATCTATAACTTTTGCTGCAACTTCATTAGTATCTTTTGCTATTCTTTTAGTTCTATCAACGTCTAGTTTTAGTATAAATTCCATATGTTGATTTTTTACAACCTCGAATTTTTTGCTCCATTCTTTTCTTTTTATTACTTCTTGTTTTTGTATTTCATTCCAAACATGATTAGATGTAGCTTCTATAGTATTAATTAAAATTTTATCGGTATTATCCCCAGCTTCTTTTAATGAAGCCTTAATATCTACAGGAAGATTGTTACCCATTAATTCAACTATATTAATAGCCTTTTGCACGCTTTTATTCCATTCTTTCATTTTATCATCTAAAGTATTAGCCATTTGCATTATTTGATTTTGTATCAATTGCGTAGACTGAGACTGTAATACTAAAGCCTTATCTATTCTGTTTGTAAGCTCGTTTAATTGAAAATCATGGTTTACTTGATTTTCATTAATAGACTCAAAAGACGCAGCTTTAGACTTGCCTATAGAGGCAGCGGATGCAGGCTGATTTTGAATACCCTTTACAATCATTTCGCCATAGCCTAGCACTACCCAATCATGGTTAAGCTGTGGAAATCTTGTAATTATTTTATCTAAAACTTTACCGCTAGGGCTTCTACCCTCTTTAATAATTTGCGTCATAGTTCTAGTAGAAGGAATATCACATTCTTTAGCAAAAGCATTAACCGAATAGCCTGTTTCCTTAACAAATTCAGCTAACCGCAGTGATTGTTTTGAAAATTCAATTGTTTTCATATTTTTAATATTTTTAATATTTTTAATATTTTTAATAAAAAAGTAGTATAATATTAAAAAAGTAGTATATTTGTATTAATATTATAACAAAGCAACACAATTAATATCAAAAAAATAGTAACCAATAATTGATACAATATTAATAATAAAAGTAGTAAAAAATGACAAAAGAACAACACTCAGAAGCGCTTAATTCTTTAAAAGAAATTAACAATTTAAAGATTGAATCTACTAAAGTAAGTAGAAAAAAAAACCTAGTTAAAATTAACTATAAACATCAAATAGTAGAATTAGGTAAATACTCCTTAATCCTTAGCGGTTCTCTTGAACAGTTTCGCACAAAAGATTATTCAAGGGATAGAATGTTTTTAGTCATTTCATTACTTGACTCAAACAACGAAGATTTAGAGTTTAAACCTAAACAGATGCAAGAATTTAAAAATGTATTAAAAGATAAAATATTCGCATAATGGAAAATCAAATAATAGAAATGCAAAACACAGTAGAAGCTTTTGATGCAAGGATAATCAAAATGCAAAAACAACTTCAAATTGCAATAGATACAATGCAAGACGTTAGTAGAAACAT
>CALKDR010000050.1 GCA_938084175.1 uncultured Campylobacterales bacterium | reverse complement strand
AAGAGGTTAAGGAAGAGACTATTCAAAATTTTTTGTCATATCTTTTGTTGACAGATTATATAAATATTAAACTTTAAAGTAATATGATAAGTGTTATAATAAATTTATTAAAAAAAAGGGAAAATATGTCAGGTATAGTTGATATTAAGGTTTTATTAAAAGATATGAAACCAGTTTTGGATAATACAGATTACGTTTTTTGTACAAAAAAATGTTTTGAAATAAATGAAGAAATTATGAAATTAAACCCAATAGGTACTTTTTTAGAATCTGAAGGTATGACACTTATTATCTCAAAAGTTAAAGCTGATGAACATAAACTTTCATATGAGTCGATATTTAATAAAATTACATTGGAAATTCATTCAAGTTTAGATGCTGTTGGTCTAACTGCAGCTTTCTCTAAAACATTAACTTCTTATGGAATATCTGCAAATGTCGTTGCCGGTTTCTATCATGACCATATTTTTGTACCAAAAGATAAAGCTCAATTAGCAGTAGAAGCTTTGGAAGAACTTTCAAAGTAAAATATAATGGATTATAGCTTTTATGATTTTTTAGGGAATATTGGAGTTTTATTAATATTGGTAATGTACTTAAGTTTACAAACAGATAAGATAAGTTCACGTTCTTTAATTTATAGTTTATTAAATGCCTTAGGGGCATTTTTAATTTTAATATCATTATATTTTGAGTTTAATCTTTCAGCTTTTATTATAGAAATTTTCTGGTTAATGATTAGTTTATATGGATTGTACAAGCATTTTAAAAGTATTAAAAAATGTTGATACATCCGAAATCAATTGATTTAGAATTTAGTTATATAATGACTGTTCATAATAGTGTAAATTTTGGAACTTTTCTAAGCTTCAAACTAAATTGTTGAATTATTATATATTTTACTTACTATCGATCACTGACGAAAACTTTGAATAGTCTCTTTCTTTACTAAAGGTATTTCATCCTTAACAACAATATGCTCCAACTCACCCATAATCTCTTCTTCTTTAAAAGTAATTCCATTAGGAACTTTTATACTATGAAGTTGAACTGCAGATTGTTTATAGTTTGGTTCAAAAGATTTTGGGTCGAACTCTGCTTTTGTAATTGTGTTGATTAGTTGCTCATTATAATGGAAAGGTACAAAGATATTTCCCTCTCTTACATTTTGAGATTCACGTACAATTATATCTTTTATTCTTCCTCTAATTGAAGAAATATCTAATCTATCTCCACTTTTAACTTCAAGTTTTTTTGCATCTTCTGGATTGATTTCAATCCAAGCTTCAGGCGCTAAATCATTTAGTATTGAGATTGTTTTTGTTTTTGTTCTTGTATGCCACTGCTCAACTGTTCTTCCTGTATTTAAAATAAGTGGGAAAGATTTGTTTTGAGGCTCACTCATTGGAAGCCAATCTACACTTAAAAGTTTCGCTTTTCCATCTTCAGTTTTACAAGGCATATTTTCGCCATATAATCTTGGCGTTCCTTTAGGATTTGCTTCATTACAAGGCCATTGTATTCCACCTAGTTTTTCAATTAACTCATAAGTCATTCCTGAATAATCACAAAGTCTACCTTCACTTAGTTTTTTCCACTCATTAAAAGCATCAATTGGTTTTTCCCATTTTGGAAATAAACTTTCATTTACACCTTCAAAGTATTTTGAAAATTCTAGGACAATATCAAAATCACTTTTAGTATCACCTAGTGGTTCTACTGCTTTTCGTGCACGGTTACAACGTCTTTCAGTATTTGTATAAGTTCCTTCTTTTTCACTCCATGTACTTGCAGAAAAAACAACATCAGCTTTAAAAGCAGTTTCACTTTTAAAAGCATCTTGAACTACAAGAAGATCAAGCTTATTTAGTGCTCGTCTTAGTTTCTTTTGATCTGGAAATGAAACAAGAGGATTAGTAGCTACTAACCATAAAGCTTTTATTTCACCTGCTTCAATTGCATCAATAATTTGTGGATATGAATAACCTCTTTTTTGTGGTACATCTTCTAAAGGAACATTTGCAATAGTTGCATACTCTTCTCTATCGTAAGAACTGGCAAAATTTCTATATCCAGGAATTGATGAAGTAAAGCCAGTTTCTCTTGTACCCATTGCATTACATTGTCCTGTAATTGAAAGTGCAGTTGCACCTTTTCTTCCAAGATTTCCAGTAATAAGTGCAAGGTTACAAATAGCACTTACCGTATCAGTTCCTAAACTACTTTGATTTACTCCCATTGTCCATGCACTCATGCTCGAAGGAGATTTTGCATAAACTCGTGCAAGTTCATATAAATCTTTTACATCAATACCTGTTGTAATTGCTACTTCAGCAGGAGAATAGTTAGCCATGATATGCTTTCTAAACTCTTTATATCCAGTTGTTCTCTCACTTATAAACTTCTGGTCTTCCCAACCTTGTTCTAAAATAATGTGACAAAGTCCATTCATAAGTGATAAATCACTTCGTGGTTTTATAGGTACAAACATATCTGCCATTTTTGCAGTTTTTGAAAATCTTGGGTCAATTACAATAATCTTAGGTTTTTTTCCTGTAATCTTTTTATTTTTAGCAATATGAAGTTTCAAAATAGGGTGGTTATCTGCAATATTTGCACCAATTAGCATAATAGTATCAGCGTATGAAAAATCTTCATAACATCCAACTGGTCCATCACTTCCAAATGTTTGCTTATATCCCATAACTGCACTTGCCATACATAAAGTTGTATTTCCATCATAGTTATTTGTTTTAAGTCCCATTTGTACAAATTTTCCAAGTGTATAAAACTCTTCTGTTAAAAGCTGACCTGTTGATACAACTGCTATTGCACCATTTCCGTGGTTTTTTTGAATATCTTTAAACTTATCACTTGTTCTTTTAAATACTTCATCCCAAGTAGATTCTACTAATTGACCGTTAATTCTTTGCATTGGTTTTGTATATCTATTCTCACTTTGAACCATTTCATGCTCAGATAAGCCTTTTGGACATAGTGTTCCCATATTTACGGGATGTGCTGGATCTCCTTTTGTATATGTAGGCTTTCCATTTTTTACACCAATATATAACCCACAACCCACACCACAATATCCACATGTACTTCGTACCCACGATGTAGGAGCTTTTTGCTTTGCTACTTTTCCAAATACTTTATCATCAACTAGTGCATATTTATCATTTTTAATATCAACACCTAAAAAGTCTTTAATTTTATTCAACATATTATGTCCTTTGATTCCCCGCGAAAAAGTTACCAGCAAGTCCAAGAGCAACTGCTGTTTTGTAAAATAAAAGTCGTGATATTACTTCACTTGAAAATGAAATAATAATAGCTAAACCTAAAACCAAAATAGTAGTCGAATAATTACCACTAGCAAGTAGTAACATTGCTAATAAAGGCAAAATTAATGCTCCAATTGTCAAAGACCTTTGTCTGTAATCATTTTCTTTTTTGAAGTTCTCTTCATAAAGGATTTTAGATTTATTTAATTGATAAAAGTTTTCTTCTTTTTCTTCATTTAAATCTTTGTAGAAGTTTTTTTGGCTGACAAACTCTTCAAATTGAAAATATCCAAGGAATAAAGCAAATGGTAAAATAACACCAGCTGTTGTATATTCTTCCGTTAAAGTTAAAATAAGTGTAATTAGTAATAAACCTATATATGAAACATAAAAGAATATTTTTGTAGTTTCTTCTTTATTCCATGATGGACGTGCTTTTATTCTATAAATCATAGACTGCGCATAAATACCATAAATACCAGTTGCAAGAACACCTAATTCAACTAAAAGCTTAAACACTTGATTAAATTCAAAGTAAAAAATCCCAATAAGTAATGTTAAGCCACCAGCATAAACTCCAAGAGCTAAGGCTTCTCTACTTAACCATGACGTTTTAATATTTTTTATAGCTGTATATGCAAGCCCTGGACGGCCAAGATGAAGTGCTGATAATGGTAATCCAATTGCTGCTGGAAGAAATACTGCAATTATCATCCAAATACTTGGACTAGCAAGATTAAATCCTAAAAGACTTATAAACTCTCCTAAAACTAAAGTAGCAAAACCACCTACAGATATTTGAGTTAAAATAGTCATAAATACTAAAGGCCATTCAGAATGGTTTGGCTTAATTATATGATCATCTGCAGGAGTTACTTTTGCATTTTTCTCATCTTCATCTATTGTATATCTAGTAGTTGGTTTAGTAATTTCAATATTTGGTAAATGTGGAGCTATTCCTTGCTCTGCCATATCTTTTTCTACCCAATCTTTTACATTTACAATCTCAATAGCAATTGCACCTGCTGGACAGGCTTGTACACATGCAGGAGTTTGACCAACATCTAGCTTTTCATGACACATATGACACTTTGTAACTATTCCTCGGTCTTCATTAAATACAGGAACTTCATAAGGACAATTCCATGTACAGTATTGACAACCTATACAAGAATCATCATCATGAAAAACAATACCATTATCAAATTTGATATATGACTCAGTAGGACAGCCAATTAAACACTCAGGTTCTAAACAGTGGTTACATGACATTGAGTTAAAATGGTTTGATACATTTGGAAAAATACCACTTTGTGTTTCCCCAACTCTTCTCCACTTTATATCTGCAGGGTTATTATTTTGCTCATTACAAGCAACTTCACAACAATGACAACCAACACAAGCAGTTGCATCAAAATGGAATCTG
>CALKDR010000049.1 GCA_938084175.1 uncultured Campylobacterales bacterium | reverse complement strand
AAGTCTTCGTGAGATTGAATAACCATATCTTCACTTTTATCTAGATGATTAGAAATTTCACCTGAATGTTTAAGTTCACTAATTACTTTATCAAATTCATCAGTGATTTCTTCAAGTTTAATAGAAGCATTTTTTGATTGTTCAACTGCTTCTTGTGAATAATTAACTGCTGAATTAATTTTATCAATAAAGCAGTTTATTGTATCACTAGCTTCTACAATTTCTTTTTCTGCTTCTATTTGTATAGGTTTTAATTCACCTATATCATTTGTTTGAACTAATCTTTTAGAATACTCAAAAAATCTTTTTGCATTTGTTTCCATAGCTTTTAATTGAATAAAACTATATATGATTAAAAGAAGTATAAATAGTGCAAATAAGTATTGAATATATCTAATGTAATCAGTTTTATTCTCAGCATACAAAGTATACATTGAAACTAAATCATCAACTTCCTTTAAAAGTATATAATTTGTATCATGAATTGAATTTATAATGATTTTTAGTTCAGCTTCTTTATTATTACTATTATTTAGTGTAATCTCTTTAAAATCATTTACATGTAAATAAAAATCATCCCATAACATCTGTACTTTTGCAATCTGTCTTGTAATCAATTCTGTAGGAGACTTTTGTATACCTATTAACTTATTACCATTCTTTAAAGAGTTTAAATTATAAATAAATTCAAGTGTTGACATATCAAGTTCTACAAATGAAGAGTTATTATTATGATAAAGATAAAAAATATTTTTAGATATTTTTTGTGTAAGCATTCTTTCTTTTCCTGCTATATTAATAACCAAAGCATCTTTTTTATTTTTTTCATTTAGATATATAGTAGTTATAATTATACACAACATAAGTAATATAAATAAAATTCCAATTATTTTTATTTTTGAGCTTATTGTATTTGTATTCATATGCCAACTCCTTTAAATATATTTTCTAAAGCAGTTTTATTTGTTATCATAACTTCTCCATTATTAATTTCTATTGTTTCATTTCTTGATAGTTTTTTTAAGACTCTTGAAAGAGTTTCTGGCTGAATATGCAACATAAAAGAAACTTCTTGACGTTTTAACTTATTGAACATTTCAATATCTTGATTTAACATAAATGCAACTTTTGAAGTTGCATCAAATACTAACTCTCGGTTTAATATACCTTGTAATTGATGAGTTTTTTTTAGTAATATTTCCATTAACTGTGTAGCTAAAATATTTTGAGATAGAAACCTATCTTGAAATTCTTTAAAATTAATTGATAAAACTTCAGAATCTTTAATAAATTCAGCATTTGAGAAACAATATATATCGTTTTCAGTGATTGAAGACAGTTCTGAAATCATTGAGTTTTTATATATATGATATAAAAATATTTCATTTTCAAATTTATCTAATTTATATATTTTTATTAATCCTGAAACTAAGAAAAACATACTTTTTTTGCTTTCACTTTCATAATATAAAATAGTGTCTTTATTATATTTTGAGATATTAGAAATTGAGGCTATTTGGTTTTTTTGATCTGGAGTTAGAGTGTTGAAAAAACTGATATTACTTATTGTATCTTGAATACTCAAGGCTTTCCTTATATATTGTTTTATTTTAAGCAATTCTATATTATCCTAGTGTAAAACAATATTAAACTAAATAATAATAAGGTAATTTAAATGAATTTTAAGAAATATATCAAAGCAGTTGGAACTGGTCCTAAAGGAAATAGGGAATTAGAATCAGAAGAAGTAATTGACGCAATTGAGTGCATAGTTGAAGATAAAGTTACTCAAAGTCAAATAGGAGCTTTTCTAATTGGTTGGAGAACTAAACTTGAAACTAATGAAGAATTAACAGCGGCAGTTAAAGCTCTAAAGAAATATATGAAGTTTGAAAAAATTGAAAATTCAATTGAACTAGGTTACTCATTTGATGGAAGAACTAATAATCCATTTTTATTTCCTTTATTTGAAAATATATTAAAAGAATTTCATGCTAATAATAAAGATATAAAAGAATTAAATCTTGTGATTTCAGGAGATTTATTACAACCTGCAAAAAATGGGATTACTACAAAAGAAATATTTAACAAGCTTGATATAAAACAACACGTTTACTTTTTTGATAGGGTAAAATATCTAAAGGAATTAAGTGATTTAACTCCTTTAAGACATGAACTAGGATTAAGAACTGTATTTAATACAGTTGAGAAATTATTAAATCCTGGTTTAAGTGAATATGGCGTTACCACTGCTTTTCATAAGCCATATGTTAAAAAATATCTTGCAATGTTTAAAGAATATTATAAAGAAGTTTTAGTTGTAAAAGCTAGTGAAGGAAGTCCTGAAGTATTTAAAGATGGAAAATACTGGAAAGAGATAGATGGAGAAATTCAAGAAACTGCTTTTTGTCTTGCTGATTTTGGAATTTCATATGATAAAACTTATGAAAATATATCTTTAGAAGAAGCATTAAAAATAGTTGAAAATCCAGATGAAGAGTTAATTAAATTAGCTAAATTTAATATTGCTTTATATTTAGTATTTGCTAAAAGGGTTGATACATTAGAAGAAGCATGGAAAAGGTTAAATTAATTTGACCTTTTTAAGTTAAGTTATATTACTCTTTCAAGATAAGATAAAGAAGGAAAAAATATGTTAATAGATGGACATGGTAGAAAACATGATTATTTAAGAGTATCAGTTACTGAAAGATGTAACTTTAGATGCCAATACTGTATGCCTGAAAAACCTTTTTCATGGGTTCCAAAAGAGAACTTGCTTTCATATGAAGATTTATTTAAATTTATAAAAGCTGCAATTGATGAAGGTATTACAAAGGTAAGAATTACAGGTGGTGAACCACTTTTAAGAGAAGGTTTAGATACCTTTATAAAGATGGTTTATGATTACAAAAATGATATAGATTTAGCATTAACAACAAATGCATTTTTACTTCCAAATGCTGCACAAAAACTAAAAGATGCAGGATTAAAAAGAATAAATATTTCATTAGATACGCTAAGACCTGATGTTGCAGCAAAAATTGCACAAAAAGATGTTTTAAAAACAGTTTTAAAAGGTATTCAAGCAGCTGATGATGCAGGATTAAAAATCAAAATAAATTGTGTTCCAATTAAGGGAATAAATGATCAAGAGATTGTTGAGGTATTAGATTTTTGTAAAGAACGTGGTTATGTTATTAGATATATTGAATTTATGGAAAATCATCATGCAAAAGAGGGTGCTAAAGGTCTTAACTCTGATGAGATGAAAGAAATTATTTCTAGAAAATACAATAATTTTAAAGCAATTCCTAGAGATACAAGCTCACCAGCGCAATATTATGAATTAGATGATGGTTATCAATTTGGTATTATTGAACCTCATAAAGATGATTTTTGTTCAGCATGTAATAGAATCAGACTTACTTCTGAAGGTTATTTAATACCTTGTTTATATTTTGAAGATGCAATGAGTATAAAAGAAGCTGTTCAAAATAACAGAATTGATGAAGCAGTTGCAATTTTAAAAGAAGTACTAGCAGGAAAACCTGAAAAAAATAAATGGTCAGTAGCTGATGATAATGAAGTATCAACTAGAGCATTTTATGAAACAGGTGGATGATAAAATAAAATATAGGTTCTTTAAAGTTTTATTAAAGAAGTTTTAACTATAATACGCGTCCACTTACAAGTTTAAGTGAAATTACATATACCTATTAGGAGGTCATTATGGCTTTAGATCAGGACATAAAAGCAGAAATTGTTGCAAAATACGCGAAAAAAGACGGTGATACTGGTTCATCACAAGTACAAATTGCTATATTAACTAAGCAAATTTCAGTACTAACTGAACACTTAAAAACATTCAAAAAAGACCACTCTTCAAGATTAGGACTTTTAAAAATGGTTGGAAAAAGAAAAAGACTTTTAAAATATTTAAGAAGAACTGACTTTGCAGGTTTTACTGAATTAGTTGCTTCATTAGGAATTAGAGCTAAATAATTTTAGTTTTCTAATATTTCTCAAAAAAAGGTTTACAGTTTTACTGTAAGCCTTTTTTTTTGCTCAAAAATTAAACCTTAATAATATTTTATGTAAAATACAATTAATAAAATATGTCAGGATATAAATGTTATTAACAAAAAAAAGTGAATATGCACTTCTTTCTTTGATTTCAATTGCAAGAAGCACTGAACCAATGAACGTAGATGTATTATCAAGAGAATTAAATATATCAAAATCATTTTTAGCAAAAATTATGCAAAATTTAGCAAAGCACCAAATAGTAGTGTCTCATAGAGGTGTGAATGGTGGATTTGCTTTGAAAAAAACGTATGATCAAATTACTATATTAGAAATAACAACTGCAGCAGAAGAGAAAGTACCTTCAGTTTTTGAATGCTCACCTTCTGTAGAATCTTGTCCTAGTCAAGTAGGAATGTTATGTACAATTTGGCCTTTGCTAAATAATTTACAATCAAAAATCGATGGTTTTTTAGGTGATTTAACATTAAAGGATATTGCATCATGATTCTTTTTCATATTTCCCATACAGATTTAGATGGATATGGATGTCAATTAATTACAAAAGAGATGCTTTCTAAAGAACAATTTAAAAAAGGTTTTTTTTATAATGCGAATTATGGACAAGAAGTTAAATTAACTATTAAAAAAGTTTTGAATCAAATAGAAGATCATAAAGAAGAAGAAATTTTTCTTTTAATTTCTGATTTGAATTTAACGATACAAGAATCAAAAGATATTGATAAAAAAGTAAATGAATTAAATGATAATGGTTTTAATATCAAACTACAAGTTTTAGATCATCATGCATCAGGACAAAAAAGTGCTGATATGTATCATTGGTATTTTCTAGATATTAATAGATGTGCAACTAAAATTGTATATGATTATATGTGTGAAGAATATGATGCCTTTAATTGTGATGAAAGAGCATGGATATCTCCATTAGTAGATGCTATTAATGCTGTGGATATTTGGTTAGATCATGAAATTAAAAACTTTGAATTTGGAAAAGTTTTGTTAATGATGGTTTCAAAAGCTAGAGAAGTTAACAATATACTTTTTGCAGATTTAAATAGAGATTATCGAATTCATTTATTAAAAGAAGCTTGTAAATACTTAGAAGAAAAAGATGGAAATATCTTACTTGATAATGCGCTTCATTCTATGAAAAAAGAGTTTTTAAAACTAGATAAAAAAGATGATACTTTAGATAATTTATCTGCAAAGTTTCTAGTAAAAACACTTGCTGATGTAAAAGATAAACTTACAGTTACATATAAAGGTCATAAAGGACTTTTAACATATTGCTTAGGTTCTATTTCTATTCCTGCAAATGCATTTTTAAAAGCAAATACGGATTTTGATTTCTTTATTGATGTTGGAAGAAAAGGAAATTCAAGTTTTAGAGCAGATGGAAAAGTTGATGTAGCACAAATGGCTGCAAAGCTTGCAAAAGGTGGTGGACATGTAAATGCTTCTGGTGCGAAGTTTGATGACTTTAGAGAAACTATAAATTATAACGATGTAAAAACTTACGTACAAGGAAAATTAGACAAAATCTAATTTTCTTCTACTTTTTAAAACTACCAAACTACCAAAACTGTGATATAATTCTTTCATTAAAATACTCATAATTTAAAGAAGAATTAATGAAAGAAAAAAAAATTATAGGCAAAAGAGAAATCATCTCGATTTTAGATTTAGATTTACATGATTTAGATGCAAAAGTCGATACAGGTGCTGATTCAAACGCCTTACATTGCGATAATATTGTCGTAAAAAATGATATGGTACATTTTTGTTTATTAGATGAAGTTCATGAATCTTATCATGGAAAAAGAATTTCACTTCCTTTATATAAAGTCAAAAAAGTCAAAAGCTCAAATGGTGAAATCCAACTAAGACCTTCAATAAAAGTTAGCGTTTTATTTATGGGGAAAAAGTATAAAAGTATAATTTCTCTGACCAATAGAGCTGATATGAAATTTCCTATGTTAATAGGAAGAAAATTTATGCAAGGAAGATTTTTAGTTGATGTCTCAAAAGAGTACATGAGTAAAGAAGCAAATAAGGAAACAAAATGATTGTTTATATATTATCAAGAAATGAAAAATTATACTCAACTGCAAGACTAGTAGAAGCTGCAAAGCAAAGAGGTTGGGATGTTAGAGTAATTGATTATTTAAAATGTACTATTGAGATTATGAAAGGTGAATTAGTGATTAATTACCTTGGAAAAGTTTTACCAACTCCTGATGCAATTATTCCAAGAGTAGGGGCAAGTAGAACATTTTATGGAACTGCAATGGTTCGTCACTTTGAGATGATGGATGTTTTCTCAACTTCAGGAAACTTAGCAATTGCTAGAAGCCGAGATAAATTAAGAAGCTTACAAGTACTTTCTAAAAACGATGTTGATATGCCAAAAACAGTTTTTGCTTCAAATAAATCAAGTGCAAAAGATGTTATTG
>CALKDR010000048.1 GCA_938084175.1 uncultured Campylobacterales bacterium | reverse complement strand
AATGGTTCAAAGACTTGAAGTTGGTTTTGAATACTCTCAAAGAGAATTATTACTAAAACTTGTAGAAATGGGATATAAAAGAAATGATAAGTTTTTTGATAGGTCTGATTTTAGAGTAAATGGTGATGTTATTGATGTTTATCCTGCTTATTATGAAGATGAGTTTATTAGAATTGAGTTTTTTGCAGATGAAGTAGAATCAATTACAAAACATGAATACTTAACTAACAATAAAAATCAAGAATTAAAAGAAGTAATTATTTATTCTGTTAATCCCTTTGTTGTATCAAATGATAAGCTTTCTGTTGCAGTTAAACAAATAGAAGAAGAGCTTGATGAAAGACTTAAAAATCTAAAAGAAAATGATAAGTTAGTTGAATATCAAAGACTAAAACAAAGAGTTGAGTTTGATTTAGAAATGATAGAAGGTACTGGAATGTGTAAGGGTATTGAAAACTACGCACGACATTTAACAGGACAAAAACCAGGTGAAACACCATATTCACTTATGAATTATTTTGCACAAATTGATAAGGATTTTTTATTAATAGTTGATGAATCACATGTGTCATTACCTCAGTTTCGTGGAATGCATGCAGCTGATAGGTCAAGAAAAGAAGTTTTAGTTGATTATGGCTTTAGACTTCCAAGTGCTTTAGATAATAGACCTTTAAAATTTGATGAGTTTATTAAAAAAGCTCCAAGTTTTCTTTTTGTAAGTGCAACTCCAAATGAATTAGAAGTAAATTTAAGCTCAGTTGTAGCAGAACAAGTTATACGACCAACAGGCTTAATTGAACCAAAAATTGATATTATGGATTCAGAATTTCAAGTTGAAAAATTATTTGATGAAATCAAAAGAGTAATTGTAAAAAATGAAAGAGTGCTTATTACTGTTTTAACTAAAAAAATGGCAGAAGAATTAGCTTCATATTACAGTGATTTAGGTATAAAAGTTAAATATATGCATAGTGATATTGATGCAATTCAAAGAAATCACATTATTAGACAACTAAGACTTGGTGAGTTTGATGTATTGATTGGTATTAACTTACTTAGAGAAGGTTTAGATATTCCAGAAGCTTCTCTTATTGCTATTTTAGATGCAGATAAAGAAGGGTTCTTAAGATCACGTACTGCACTTATTCAAACGATGGGTAGGGGAGCACGAAATGAGAATGGAAGAGTAATACTTTTTGCAAAAAGAATAACAGATTCAATGCAGTTTGCAATAGATGAAACAAATAGAAGAAGAAAGATTCAAGAAGCACACAATCTTGAGCATGGAATTACACCAAAATCAACTACAAGAAAACTAGATGATAGTCTAAAACTTGAAGAGTATGATGAATTAGCTTGGAAAAAAGAAAAAGTTGAAAAAATGCCAGCAGCTGAAAGAAAAAAGATTTTAATAGAATTAAATAAACAAATGAAAAAAGCATCACATGATTTAAACTTTGAAGAAGCTATTCGAATACGTGATGAAATAGAAAAAATTAAGAAAATATGATAAAAGATATAAAATGAAAAAAGCCACAAGAAAAGAAATAGAAATACTTAAAGAGGCATTTGTAGAAAAATATTCAGATGCAGTTACTGAGCTTAATTATAAGAATGATTATGAATTGTTAATTGCTATTATTCTATCAGCTCAATGTACAGATAAAAGAGTAAATATAATAACTCCTGCTTTATTTGAAAAGTATCCAAGTGTTTATGAGTTAGCTGATGCTTCATTAGATGAGGTAAAGGACTTATTAAAATCATGCTCATTTTTTAATAATAAATCAAAAAATATTATAAAAATGGCTCAAACTGTAATTGATAATTATGAAGGAGAAATTCCTCATATACAAAAAGAGCTAATGAAATTAGCAGGTGTGGGAAATAAAACAGCAAATGTATTTATGATTGAGTTTGAGGGGGCTAATTTAATGGCTGTTGATACTCATGTATTTAGAGTTGCACACAGACTAGGACTTAGTGATGGTAAAACAGTTGAAATAACGGAAGCTGATTTAGTTAAAAAACTAAAAGGTCATGATTTACATATTTTTCATCAAGCGATGGTATTATTTGGAAGATATATTTGTAAGGCTGTTAAACCTGATTGCGACAATTGTCTTTTCCCACAAGTTTGCAAAACAAAGAAAAGTTTTAAACCTGCGTAGAATAAAGTATTACTTTATTCTACAATTCTCTTTATATTGTTTAAAAACATATTCATCTTCAATTTTTAAAACTTCTACATCTTTTGCTTCACAAACAAACTCTTTATCGTTCTTTTTTATTATGTATAAAAAATCATAAACGGATCTTGTGCTGCTTAATACTTCAAAATTTACTTGAGTAAAAGATAATTTTGTGATTTCTATATTTTTTTCATTTAAATAATTTGCTTTAAAAGCATTTGGTAACTTTTGCTCTTGTGTATTATTATAATAAATGATTGAAGCAATTATAATTGCAACTATTGCAAAAAATGATATAAAATCTTTTTTTGTAAACGACTTTTTAACTTTTAAAATTATATATATTAACAGTGCTAAAATTACTAATGAAAATAAAATTATTTGCATTACTTTCCTTTTCGTAGTCTATTTTTAAAATCTGATTTTGATAAGTATTTACCCGTACTTGGAGTTTTACTCATAAATTCATCTTCTTCTATATTTTGTTGTTTTAATGCTTTTTTTTCTTGCATTCTTGCATTTATATTATTTGATGAACTTGATAAAATTTTAATTAAACCTGGTTTTAGATTATTTAAAATTGTTAATACTGTTTGCATATTTTTATCATCAACATCTAATGTTATTTTACTCAAATGATTTCCTTTTTTATTTGTATAAGTATATCTCATCTTAGCAAAAAATTAAAATTAAATAGTTAACAGAACTAAACAAAAGTTAACAGAAAATTAACAAGTCTTTGAGATAATAACTCATAAATTATTTTAAGGAAGATGTATGAAGAAAATTGTTGGTTTATCTCTGTGTTGTGCTAGTCTTGTTTTACAAGCTAATGAAACTCAAACTTTAGAAACTATTATTGTAAAGCAAAAGGTAAATACTAAGATTGTAAAAGATATTAGTAATGAACAAATTAAAAGTGCAGATTTAGAAGAAGCTTTAAGTAAAAATATTCCTTCAATATCAATTGTAAGAAGAAGTGGTATTGCTAATGATATTATTTTAAGAGGATAGAAAAAAGATAACATCAATATTTTAATTGATAATGTAAAAATATACGGAGCTTGTCCTAATAGAATGGATCCACCAACTTCTCATGTTCTATCAAATAATATTGAAAGTATAGAAGTAATAGAAGGATCTTATGATGTTGAAAACTTTGGAACACTTAGTGGGAATGTAATAGTAAAAACAAAACAGCCAAGTAAAGAAGTAAAAGGTGAGATTAACCTAGGAGCAGCAAGTTTTGGATAAAAGAAAGCAAGTGCTAGTATTAGTGGTGGAACAAAAAAGTTTAAAGTTCTAGTTTCTACTTCTATAGAAAAAGGTGAGCAGTATAAAGATGGGGAGGGAAATGATTTTTTACAACAGCAGATATCTAATGGCGTTCCTCTTGCAAATCAATATTCAAAGAGTTATTTAGATGCTTATGAAAAAAAACATTACTTACAAAAGCCACATATAATATAAACGATAGTTCAGAAATAAAATTTTTATATACAGTAAATAGAAGTGATAATGTTTTATATCCAAACACTCCTATGGATGCTAATTTCGATGATTCTAATATTTATACTTTCGGATATGTAAGCAGAGATTTAAGTGATTTTTCTAAAGAGTTAATTTAGATTATTATTCTAATGTTGATCATCTAATGAGTACAATTTGAGAAATTTAGGACAAGTAAATTATACGATTAATCATATGAATTCTTCAATGCAGTTGATAGATGAGATACATATCATAGTGCAAATGGTGAACAAGAGTTAGCTGGATATGCTGTTGTAAATTTAAAATATAGCTTTTAATAGCTATATTTTAATCAAAATCCATACGAACTTGAGTTTGTCCTGTTGTTCCAAACTCCAAATCTATTTTATTAGCTATGTCTTTAAAATCAATTCCTTGAACGACTTTTAGACCTTTTAAAATCTCTTTTTTACCATTAATTAATTCTTTTGATTTAATACCATGAGAAATAGATAAACTAGCTTCCACAAAAGCAGAGAGTTTATCACATTGTTTTAAAGCAAGACCATCAATTGGATTATATTTATCTTGATTATATTTTGATACATCTTCTACAACTTCTATTTTATCTTCATAGATTTTATTTTCAAACTCTTCTTTTTTATCATCATAAAGTCCTAAAATATATGAAAATTCATCTTGCAATTCATTTGGAACATTTGGTAAAATATCATCTTGTATTTTTTCTAACTCATACTCGGCAATAATATCAGATAACTCATCTACACAGTATTTAACAGGTGTAATAATATCTCTTGTAAGTGCTTCAGGTAAATCATGGAAAAGAGCTGTGAAGAAATTGTTTTGAATTCTTTTATCACAAGCATTTACATCAATAGAAAAGAAATATCCGAAAATTGCAACTGTTAGCATATGACCTAATACAGAAGTTTCAGGAACTCTTGGAGTTTGTGCCCAACGTTTTTGAAATCTTAACCTTCCACTTAAATCAATAACTTTTGCAAGTTTTTTATTTAGAGCGATTTTCCTAACACCAATTAACTCATAATAATCTTCAATTTCTTCTTCTACACTTTTTTTAACATCTTCAATATCTGTTAAAAATTGGCTTGTTTGATAGACAATTGAAAATTCCCATTTAGTTGCTAAATATGAAGCTGCTTTTAATATAAATCTTTCTTTTTTATACATTTGTGGATTATTTAGATAATCTTCAAACTTTTGTAAAAAAGCTCCATTATCTATATCTTTTAATGAAGGAGAAAGTTTTGATAAAACCCAAGTGTTTATTTCTTTAGATTTTTTCTGTAAGGCTTTTCTAAAAACATCAGGTCTAATATCTGTTACAACAACACGTCGCAAGAATTCAAAAATTCCTGCTTCAATTAAATGTGTGTAATTTACATTTTTTTCTAGTTTTGCAATAAAGTATGCAATTATGAATTTATGCGCTTGCTTATCAAGCTCAACTAATTCAACCATTCTTGGATAATCATTCCACCTTTGAATTGAGGCTGATGAGAAAATAGAGTCAATTATTTTTGAATTAATCAATTATTATCCTTGGGCTTTTTTTTATCTTCGTTTAGTTTTTCATCTTTTGTACTTTCTGAAAAAAACATTAATTTTTTTCCTAGTAATATCATTGCAACAACTACAAACATCATTAGGTATATTTGCCAAGGTTCTCTCATAAATTTTCCTTTTATAAATTCAAATCATCAAATCTAAACTCTACAGCTTCCTATTTTACTTAAGGCATTTATTTTTTCAACTCTACTTTCATGTCTTCCACCTTCAAAAGATGAATCATTCCATGAATCAATAATAGCTTCAACCATACCATATCCTGAAACTCTCTCACCTAAGCAAATAACATTAGCATCATTATGTTCTCTTGCCATTTTTGCAGAATATTCGTTATGACAAAGTGCCGCTCTAATTCCATCAAATTTATTAGCAGCCATGCTCATTCCAATTCCAGAACCACAAATTAATATACCCTTGCTTCCTTCTTCTTTTAGTACATTTTCACATACCTTTGCTGCAAAATCTGGATAATCAACTCTATCTTTTGTATTTGGTCCTAAATCAATAACTTCATGACCTCTTTTTTCAAATAACTCTTTTACATAAGCTTTGATATCTATACCTGCGTGATCTGCACCTATAAAGTATTTCATTTAATATATCCCTTTTTCATGGTTAATTTTAATTTCTTTTGTATTCATTTTTTCTTCAATTGTATCAACTTGTTTTAATACTCTATCCCATCTAATCTCTTTTTCATCATTCCATGAGAAGTAAACTATCCAAGGAGTTCCAACAACATATTTATATGGAACAGTTCCCCAAAATCTAGAGTCATTTGAATGGTCTCTATTATCACCCATCATAAATGTTTCATCATCAGGAATAATTATTGGCATCATATTAAATAATTCACTAGGATTTAGTCCATTATTTACAACACTAGGATCATTATGAATTCCTGGATGTTCAATTTTATATGGATTTACAACCCATAATTTTTCTCCAACTTTTATAATACTTTCTTTTGGATAATTTGCTTTTACAAATTCATTACCTTCTTTTGGATGAAGTAATAAGTTTTTATCTTGTAATGCAATAATATCACCACCTGTTGCAACTGCTCTTTTAACATAGTGAATTGTTTCATTTTTTGGATATCTGAATACTACAATATCACCACGTTTTGGTCTATCACCTTCTAATAAGTGTCCATTGTCATTAAAATCAGGAAGCATTTTAATCTCCAACCAAGGTATTCTTGGAATTGGTAAACCATAAGAGAATTTTTTAACAAAAAGCATATCCCCAATTAATAGTGTATTTTTCATAGATCCACTAGGAATTACAAAGGCTTGAGCTATAAAAGACATAATTACAAGAACGATAATTATAGTTCCTGTCCATGAAGATGACCAGTTATAAAGCTTTCTAAACATCTATTTGCTTTCTCTTTTTTCTCTTAAGTAAGCAGCTTTAACTGTATTTTTTAAAAGCATTCCAATAGTCATAGGTCCAACTCCACCTGGAACTGGAGTAATAAACGAAGCTTTTTCTTTACAACTTTCAAAGTCAGCATCACCTGTTAATTTTCCTGTATCTAATCTATTAATACCAACATCAATTACCACAGCACCTTCTTTTATCATATCAGCTGTTAATAAATGAGGAACACCAACTGCAATTACTACAATATCAGAAGCTAATGTTTGTGCTTTTAAATCTTTTGTACTTGAATTACAAACAGTAACTGTTGCTTTTGCATTTATAAGTAATGAAGCCATTGGTTTTCCAACAATATCAGATGAACCAATAACACAAACATTTTTACCTTTTAATGTTATTGAGTATTCTTCAAACATTCTCATAACACCAAAAGGAGTTGCAGGTAAAAACGAATCAAGATTTGAAACCATTCTTCCTACATTGTATGGATGAAAACCATCAACATCTTTTAAAGGATCAATTGCTTCAAGAATAACTGTTGTATCAATATGCTTTGGTAATGGCAATTGAACTAAAATACCATCTAATGCTGGGTTTTCGTTCATACCTTGAATAATCTGAAGTAATTCATCTTGAGTAATAGATTCGTCTTTTAAATGTACTTCTGAATGAATACCTGCGTTTTTACATGATTTTGCTTTACTAGCAACATATGTTGCACTTGCAGCATCACTTCCTACTAAAATAACTGCTAACCCTGGAGTTATATTTTTTTCTTTTATAAGTTCTTCAACTTCAACTTTTACTTCATCTTTAATCTTGCTTGATAATGCTTTTCCATCTAGTAATGTCATGGGATTGAACCTTCTATTAGTATGTTTTATAATGTAGATTATAATATCTAAATTACAATTACAAAAAGTTAAATTATTTATGTTTAATAGACTTAATGAAATATTTAGTAATATTTAAATATAATTGCGCCCTAAAATAAAAAATACAAAAGGATAGTTATGTTAGAGGGTATCGTAAGAGATAGTATGACAAAACAAGCAACTAAAGCTTTAAGAAGAGATGGTTATTTAATAGCTAATATTTACGGAAAAGGTTTAGAAAATGTTTCAACTGCATTTAACAGAAATGCATTTATCAAGTTTTTAAAAAATAAAGAGACAATTGCATTTGATGTAACAGTTTCTGGAACAGTTTACAAAGTAGTAGTACAAGAGTACCAAAAATGTCCATTAACTTCAACTTTATTACATGTTGATTTAATGGTTGCACAAGCAGGTGTTTTAGCATCATATAAAGTTCCTGTTATTACAACTGGTTCTGCAATTGGTGTTAAAAATAAAGGTCTTTTAATGATTCACACTAAAAGAGTACCTGTTAAATCTACAATTGAAAACTTACCTGAAAACATCACTATTGATGTTACTAATTTAGATGTTGGTCACAATGTTTTAATTAGAAACTTAGAATTAGATTCTAATGTTACTTGTTACTTAGATCCAAGAGTTCCAGTTGTTGGTATTATTAAAGCTAAGTAATTTTCTTTAATGTATCTAATAATTGGTCTTGGAAATATTGGTGATAAATACCAAAATACAAGACATAATGTAGGATTTATGGTTATCGATGAGATGACCAAAAATCTTACAACTTCAAATATAAACAAATCAAACTTTCAATCTACACTTTTAAAATCGGGTTATAACTTATTTTCAAAACCAACGACTTATATGAATAATTCGGGTGAGGCAGTTCATGCTATTATGGAATATTACAAAATAGATATAGAAAATATTATTGTAATTCATGATGATTTAGATTTACCTTTTGGTACTGTTAAGTACAAAATAGGTGGTGGTCATGGTGGACATAATGGATTAAGATCTATTGATGCTCATTGTTCAAAAGAGTATATACGTGTTAGAATCGGAATTGGAAAACCTTTAGTTAAAGGCGATGTTGCAAATTATGTATTAAGTAACTTTTCAAAAGAAGAATTGAATAAACTACAAGATATAATAACTCATACTATTAAAGCAATTGAAGCACTTAAAACTGAAGAAATTGACCAAGTAAAATCCAAATTCACATTGAAATAAAATGAGCATATTAACAAGATATATTTTAAAAAAATATTTATTAAATTTTATTGTTGTCCTAGTCTCTTTAGAACTATTTTTTGTGGGAATTGACTTCTTACAAAACTTTAAAAAGCTACCAGATTCTGCGAATTTACAACTTTTATATGTATTATATAATGGATTTTTTACATTAACTTTAGCATTACCTTTGTCTATTGTTTTTGGATGGATTGTTACATTAGTAATATTTATTAAGAACAATGAACTTGTTGCATTTAATGCACTTGGAAGTAGAAGTAAAGATATATACGCTCCTGTTGTTAAAATATCACTTTTTTTAATAACATTACTTATATTAATGCAAGCAACTCCATTAGCTTATTCTTATGAACAAAAAAGAAAAATCTTACATAATGAATATTTTACAAGTACAAAATCAGATATTTTTTTAAAATATAACAATAATTATGTATATTTCAAAAAGCTTTTACCTTTAGAAAAAAAAGCAGAAGGTATACATATTTATAAAGTTGAGAATAAAGATATAGTTCAAACAATTATTGCAAAAAATGCTTATTTTCAAAATAATAAATGGTATGTAGTTGATGCTAAAATTATTAATAAACCTCAGAACTTAGACCAAGAAACGGCAAAACTTAATATTAGATATGAAAAGTTTTTGAATACTCTTGAAGGCTTTAAGCCAAAAATTCTTGATAATGTTTATGATACTAAATCAAATTTCTCAGTAATTGATGCAATTTCTGCTTTAGTATTATTATCAAATCAGGGTATTAATACTGATAAAATTAGAGGGGCTTTGTATAATCAAGTTATTGTTTCATTTTTTGTGATTCCAATTTTATTACTTGTTTTTGCTTATGCTTCATTAAATAGTAGATTTTTTAATGTTGGAAAATTTACCTCTTTATCAATTTTTGGAACACTTATTATTTGGGGTGTTTTCTTTATGCTTTTTAAGTTTACAAGTGGTGGTATTTTATTACCAGAAATATCTATTTTAGTACCTTTTATTTTATGGATAACGGGTTCTTTACTATTTTATAATAAGAAGATGGATACTTAAAAAGGTAATTTATGAAGTCACATATTAAAGCATACGGTATTGTTCCTTATTTAGTTAAAAACAATGATATAAAAATATTATTATGTAAATCAGTTGCTAGCAAAGACAAATGGGGCTGTTTAAAAGGTCATAAAGAAAAAGATGAAAATGCTTATGAGTGTGCGCAAAGAGAATTATTAGAAGAGAGTAGTATAAAAGTTGAAATTGGACTTCTTGAAGATTATTTTGAACAAATCAATTTAGAAAAAGATATTGGCGTTTGGATTGTTAATTCTTCTAATATTGAAGGCTTAGATGAAATGTTTTTTGAAGATAAACTCAACAACAATTTTTTATCTTGGGAAAATTCTAAAGTTAAATTCTTTTCTATTAATAACTTACCTGATATCAGAAAAAAACAAATCACTCTAATAAAAGAAATAAAAGAGTTTTTAAAAAGTACTAAACTTTATTCTTAATCAAACCTAGCTTTCATTTCAAAATATGCATCAATTCCATTAGCCATTCCTTGAGCTAATAGTTTTTGATATTTACTACTATAAAGTTTTTTACTTTCTTGTGGATGTGATATATAACCAACTTCTACTAAAATTGATGTTTGTGGTGCATCTAACAATACCCAAAATGGTCCAGGTCTTGAACCTTTATCTTTTACCTTATATTTTGTTCTAACAGACGCTAACATCTCTCTTTGTACGTCAATTGAAAGTAATCTAGAATATCTAAGTTTTGGACTATTTAAAGATGAAAGAAAAGCTTGTGTATTTGAATTACTCATTTTTCTTATATCACTTTTATTCTCTTTAGCTGCAACTCTTTTTGCTCTTTTAGTTTTAGCTGGACTTAGGTAATAAGTTTCAATTCCACTAACTTTAGCAGCATTTTTTTTACCAACTGAGTTTGCATGAATTGATATAAATACGTCTGCATTTTTTCTAAGTGCTAAATCTGTTCTTTTCCCAACTTTTATAAAGCTATCATTTGTTCTTGTTAAATATACTTTATGACCACGCTGTTTTAATATATTGTATAAATATTTAGCAACTTTTAATGTAACAACTTTTTCATACTTTTTATTAGGTCCAACAGCACCTGGATCTTTTCCTCCATGTCCTGCATCAATAACTATAGTCTTACTTAAAAAGTTTTTATATGGAAGAGTACTTACTTTTTTAGAATTATTTGAAATTCCTGATATTTTAATTGTTAATTTTCTTTTATTTAAAATATAATATACTTTTAAATCTTTTTTATTTGAAATTCTAATTCTTGTTTTATTTCCATCTTTTGATGAAACTGTAATTTTATCAAGACCATTTATAGCTAATTTAATAGGTTTTGTGTATTTAAACTTTCCTTTTAAATCAAAAATATCATCAAAGTTTTGTTTGTTTTTATATGCTGAATATGCTAAATCTTTTTTTGTAAAATTTTTATTAAATTCTATTATTATAGAGTTATCTTTTGTATTTATTGTTTTAATTGCATTGTAATTATCTATATATTTATTTGTAGTATCATTAATATTAGTCTTTTCTACTGTTTTTTTAATCACTTTTTTTCTATTATTTAAATCATTTACATTTATAATTAATTGTTTGTTTTTTAAAGTATAATTAGTTTTTAAATTTTTTTCATTTGCTAAAACTATTCTTAGTGTATTGGCTTTAAATTGACCTATTGATATTTTTTTTATTTTATTTATACTTAAAACAGTTGCTTTTGCGTCTTTAAATTTTCCTTTGATATCGAAAACATCTTTATATAAATTATCACGTTTTAGTTCAAAAAACTTTATATCTTTTTTTGAAATTCTGTCATTAAAATTTACAATAATTGAGTCATTTTCTGTATAAACAGAAGATATAGAATATTTACTATTTATTTTTGGACTTGTTTTTTCTTTTACAACTTTTTTATAACTTGAGTTTCTTTTTAATAGTATTTCTAATTTTTTTACATCAGGTGTAGTATTTTTATTTAATTTTTCACCTAGTTTTATAAGTTTTTTTAGTTCTTTAATTTTTGCAGGATTGTCTTTTCTTAAAACAGCTTTTAAGTAAGACATTTTGGATGAACGATACTCTTCTTTTAAATCTTCAGCACTAAGTACTGAGATTGAAAAGATTGAATATGTAAATACAAGAATAAAAAATTTATTTAAAATTTTTATTCTCCTTGAGTTAATTTTGTAAGTAATTCTTTTACTGTAATAATTTTATTCACTCTATAACCATTTGCTCCTGAGAAGAATAAACCTGTGTCTAAATCTCCATTATAAGCAGCACCTAATCTATCAGCAATACAATAACCAACTGCTTTTGCTTCAACACCTCTGTTACAAGGAGCTACACAGTTCGAAATACATTGTACTTTTGGAGCTGTGTTATTTGCCATAGAAAATTGTAAATTAGTTCTAACCGATCTAGCTGGTAATCCAACAGGTGATTTTCCTAATTTAATATCTTCTGATTTTGCATTTAATAATACATTTTTTAAATTTGGATGTGCATCACACTCAAAAGTACCAATAAATCTTGTTGCCATTTGTACACCTGTACAACCCATAGCTTGGAATTTATCAATATCGTTTTTGTCCCATACTCCACCAGCTGCAATAATAGGAATATCTTCACCCCAATTTTTTGCTTCTTCAATAACTGGACCTACAATATTTTCTAATTGGAATTCTTCTTTAAAACAATCCTCATATTTGAAACCTTGGTGACCACCACTTAAAGGACCCTCAACAATAATAGCATCTGGAACTTTATTGTATTTTTTCCATTTTTTACAAATAAGCTTTAAAGCTCTCGCACTTGATACAATTGGAACTAATGCAACATCTGGATACTCTTGAGTAAATTGTGGCATATTAGTAGGTAATCCTGCACCTGTGATAATGATATTAATACCAGCTTCACAAGCATCTTGTACCATTCTTCCATAATCATTACATGCATGTAGAATATTACATGCTAATGGAGCATCTCCACATATTTTTCTTGCGTTTGCAACTATTTCAAAAAACGAATCTCTATTGTAAAAGTTTAAAGCATCTTTTGGCTTATCTTTTCTCATTACAACATTTACGTTTTCACTTTTATTTCTGTAATATCCCGTACCAACTGAAGATATAACACCTAGTGCACCTTCTTTAGAAACATTTCCAGCTAATTGATCCCAGCTTATTCCTACACCCATTCCACCTTGGATAATAGGGTGTTTAATTTCATATTTTCCTATTTTCAAAATTAGCCCTTTATTTTATTAATATCTTAGCGAAATTCTTTTTACCTTTTTGTAAAATGTATTCACCAATTTGTAAATTTAATTTATCATCAGTAATTTTTTCTTGATTTACTGAAACTGCATTTGCTTTTACATCACGTCTAGCTTGTGATGTTGAATTTACAAGTTTAGAATCAACTAATGCTTGACAAATCCAAGTTTCACCTTCAAAAGTATATTCATCCATATCTGTAGGAATATCTTTTTTTGCAAAAACTTTTTTAAATTCTGCTTTTGATTCTTCACCTTTTCCATTTCCATGGAATCTATCTACTATTTCAATAGCTAGTGAATCTTTTATATCTTTTGGATGTAAAGTTTTATTTTCAACACCTGTTTTTAATTCTTCAATTTGTGCTAAAGATTTATTTGATAATAATTCAAAATATCTCCACATTAAATCATCTGAAATTGATAACACTTTTCCAAACATATCAAAAGCTTCATCTGTAACACCAATATAATTACCAAGTGATTTAGACATTTTTTGAATACCATCTAAACCTTCAAGAATTGGCATCATTAAAACAGCTTGTTGTTTTTTACAATTATATGCTTTTTGTAATGTTCTTCCCATTAAAAGATTAAACTTTTGATCAGTTCCACCAAGTTCAATATCTGTATTCATAGCAACTGAATCATAACCTTGTAATAAAGGATACATAAACTCACTTACAGCAATTGGTGTATTTGATTCATATCTTTTAGAAAAGTCATCTCTTTCAATCATTCTAGCTACTGTTAAATTTGAAGCTAATGAAATTAATCCACCTGTTCCTAATTCTTTTAACCATTTTGAATTAAACATAACTTCTGTTTTTGATTCATCTAATATTTTAAATACTTGCGTTTTATAGCTTTGAGCATTATCTAAAACATCTTGTTCGCTTAGAACTTTTCTTGTTTCACTTTTACCTGTTGGATCACCAATAGTTGCTGTAAAATCTCCAATCAAAAATTGAACAATTCCTCCAAACTTTTGGAATACTGCTAGTTTTTGAATTAAAACTGTATGCCCTAAGTGTAAATCTGGCGCAGTTGGATCAAAACCTGCTTTTACATAAAAGTTCTCACCTGTTTCATAATATCTTTTAATTAATTTTTCAATTGATTCTAAATCAATAATTTCAGATGTTCCTCTTTGAATTTCTTGTAATGCTTCTTGAACTTTGTTTTCCATTAATTTCTTTACCTTTTACTACTTATTATATGCATCTTTTTTCGAGAAAAATTCTATAACTTTTACTTTTCTTTCAACTATTTTTCTTACTTCTTCAATATTAGATTTGTTTATTTCAAATTCAATATCACAATATTGTCTATATAAATGCTGTTGTCTACCATATTCAACTGAAAGGATATAACCCTCATATTGTGACATATATGTAAGAACTCTTGCTAGTTCACCCTTTGTATTAGGCATACTAACTACCATTTTATATTGGTACAAAGTGTCTTTTGTCCACTTACAAAATAGCATTTGGTGTTTTGTTTTTATTTTATCATAGGCTTTATCACACATTTTGTGGTGAATAACCGCTTCATTTCCATTTCTAAAGGCTACCATGTCATCACCAAATTTGGGGTGACAGCAATGGTCAAATGATACAGAATTTATACTAAAATTTGAATATATTAAGATGTTGTCAAACCTAAATTCTTTAATTTTACTAGTTAAGATTTTAAAACGAGTTAATATGCCTCTATCTTTAATAATTTTTTTCTCAATTGTTTGCTTAATATGCTTAAAATAATCAAGAATTTCAGGAATTTTATTAGGTGTATCTATTTCATATTTTCTAGAAACTTGAACATTATATCTTGAAAAAACAGTATCAATAATATTATTACCATACATATCATCAATCTCTTTTTGCTTTTGTGCACATAATAATTTTATTTGTTTTTTTGCTCTAGATGTTTGTACCATATCAACCCATGAACATCTAGCAATTGCTAATTCACCTGTTTGAATTGTCACAATATCTGTACTTTTCAACTCTGTTAATAAAGGTTTTCTTATTTTGTTAATAATTGCAGAAGTGGCATTTTTACCTACATCTGTATGTACAGCAAAAGCGAAGTCATAAGCAGTTGAACCTGAAGGAAGATTATATATCTTACCTTTTGGAGAATATACTACTATTTCTTCTGTATATAAGTCATCTTTTGTTTCTTGGTAAAACTCTTCAATGTTTTCATTTGAAAACTCTAAAGATTTCAACCAATTTAAATTTGTAGTTTGTTTTGCCCCTGATTTGTATTTCCAGTGTGCTGCAATTCCAAATTCGGCAACATCATTCATTTCAAATGATCTTATTTGTATTTCATATATCTTTGAATTATAAAATACAGTTGTATGAATTGTTTGGTAACCATTTTCTTTAGGCGTTGCTATATAATCTTTGAATCTTGAAATTAAAGGTTTATATTCAATATGTATAAAACCTAAAACATTATAACAATCAATATCTTCATCTACTAAAATTCTAATTGCAAATAAATCTAGTACTTCATCAATAGAAATACCCTTTCTTTGCATTTTTAAATAAATAGAATAGTGGTGTTTTATTCTGCTATAAATTTTGATCTTATTTAAGTCATAACCATTTTTTTCTAATAGTTTTTCAGTTGTAGAAATAAAACTATTAAATGTAAGTTGAATTGCATGCTGCTCTTCTTTTAAAAAATCATCAATTATTTTATATTCTTTTGGATAGATATAATAAAAAGCTAAATCTTCAAGTGCATTTTTAAGAGTTGAAATACCTAATCTATTTGCAATAGGAACATAAACTACTAGTGTTTCTTCTGCAATTCTTTTTTGTTTATTAGAAGGTAGGGCATCAAGTGTAAGCATATTATGTAATCTATCACATAGTTTTACAACTAATACTCTAACATCATCAATAGACGCTACAAGCATTTTTCTAAAAGTAAGTGCTGATGAGATTACTTTTGAGTCATTTGTATTACTTGAAGGAATAAATTCGTTTTCTCTTATTTCAACAATCTTTGTAAGACCATCAACCATATGAGCAATATCACTTCCCCATCTTTTTTTTATATAATCTAAAGAAAAATTTGTATCTTCAACAACATCATGAAGTAGGGCTGTTGCAATAATTGATTCTTCGTTTGAAAAGTGTGCAGTAATACTTGCAACTAAAATAGGGTGAACACAATAAGGTTCTCCACTTTTTCTATATTGACCTTGATGTGCTTCAATTATAAAATCAATTAAATCTTTTAGTTTTGGAGTTATTGTAGTTTGAGCTTCAAGCTCGGAAATAGCATCTTCGACATTATTAATATGTCGAACTTTATTAATAAATGGATCCATATTTTATAGACAGGTTATAAAAGCTAAGCTTTTATAACTATTCTTTGTCTACTAAACCTTCAATTTTTAATAAACCACTTGCAATTTCATCAATTGCAATATCAGTATATTTCATTTTTTGAGTGTTTAGCTCTAATAATGGTTTTGCACCTTTACTTAATTCATCAGCTCTTTGACCAACTGCAATAGCTAAAATATATCTATCATTATTTGTTTTTTCTAAAGCTTTTGACATTCTTTCTTCTAATCTCATGTTTCTTCCTTATTTTAATTCTAAATTTTAATTCTAGTTTTTATTTTACTATTGAACATTTACTCATATCACCATTAATGATTTTAAGTAAGTTTCCTTTTTCATTCATGTTTGCAACAGCAATTGGTAGATTATTATCTTTTGCTAGTGCAATTGCAGTATCATCCATAACTTTGATATGATCTTCTAAAGCTTGATCATAAGTAATTGTTTCTAATTTAACAGCATCATCAAATTTCATTGGGTCTTTATTATAAATCCCATCAACTTTTGTAGCTTTAATTAATAAAGAAGCACCAATTTCTGTAGCTCTTAGAGTTGCAGCTGTATCTGTAGTAAAGTAAGGATTTCCTGTACCTGCAGAAAAAATAACAACTCTACTTTTTTCTAAATGTCTTATTGCTTTTCTTACAATAAAAGGTTCTGCAATTTGTTCCATTTTAATAGCTGTTTGTAATCTTGCTTTTAAGCCTTTGTGTTCTAGTGCTTCTTGCATAGCAATACCATTTATAACAGTACCAAGCATTCCCATATAATCACCACTAGTTCTTTTAATAATACCATCAGCAGCAGCAGTAACGCCTCTAATTATATTACCTCCACCAATTACAATACCAACTTCCACACCATTATCTATAAGTTCTTTAATCTCATCAGCTATATAATCTAGTATTTTTGTATCAATACCATAACCCTCTTCACCAGCTAATGCCTCACCTGAAAATTTTACAAGTACTCTTTTGTTCATGTGTGTGTCCTTTATAGTTTTGCGATTTTATCGTAAATTTCTTTAATTTCTAATTAATATATACTAACTAAGTGCCCACTCATAAAATGGGATTACATTTATTTTCAAATTTTGATGAGAAATTTTTTCATCATTTGATATTGTAATTATATTTAGCTCTTTTATTTCATATTCATCCATGATTTTATAGATTTTTTTAAGTGTTGAATTAACTAAAAAAGTGTTAAAAAATGGAATCCCTACAATTGCTAATTTTTTTGATTTGATATAAAAATCAATATTGTCTAAATAGTAAATATCTTTATATTTATCAATTAATTCTAAAAAAATCATATTTGTAAACTCATTTTTAAACTTTTTATTATGAGATATTGAGTTTAAAAAAGAGTGATTATATGAATAGATTTTTTTATTAGCTTTTTCTTGTTCATATTTTGATACAAAATAGATTGTTTTATTATCTTCTAAAAACTTGCAAGTTTCATAAAACTTATCTTTTGATATTTTTATTTTATTTTTTAAAGTATTAAATAGTTGGTAAAGTGATTTTTTTTCATCAATATTTTCAAATAATAGTTTCAAAATTTCAAATTGAGTATCATTTTGTGCTTGTATTTTTATAATCTCTTGAAGTCTTTGTACTTTTTTATGTTCTTCAATATTTATTATTTCAGATAAATTTCCATATTTGAAAAAGTTATTAAAACTTTGTGTAATATTTTGATGTCTATTATCATGAAGTAAATACTCTTCAAAATCTAAAGCACTTACAGTTATATTTTTAAAGCCTCTTATTATTTTGGGGATACTTGTTGATATTACTATATTATCACAATATGGAAGTTCAAATTCAAAAGAGAAGTTTTCTATGATTAAAACTTTGATTTGATTCTGTCTTAAAAATAATGCAAGATTATTTGATATCTCTTCTAAATCATTTCTAGAATCATTTATATCAATATAAATATAATCTTTACTTTTAAAATTTGATAAAAAATCATAAATCAAATAACTCTTTCCTGTTTTACTAGCACCTGTTATAATAGTTTTTGGATGAGTTATTCTGATTTTTCTTTCTATGAAGTTAACTTTTGAAAAATTTAATTCATAGCAGTTTTCAAGTGTTTTCATAAATTTTTTTAGTTTCTAGATTTTGCTAAAGATACTGCTTCTTTGATTGCATTTATATAACTTTTTAAATTTACTTTTTCGTTTTTATATGCGATATTAAAAGCAGTTCCATGATCAACTGATGTTCTAATAATTGGTAAATTTAAACTAACATTTATACTTTGATCAAAATATAAAGCTTTAAGTGGAGCTAATCCTTGATCATGATACATAGCTACAAAATACTTACAGTTTTTTCTAGACATTGGTGAAAAGGCAGTATCGGGAACTAGCGGACCTGTAAAGATTTTTTTGCCAAGTGTTTTATTTGCAATTTTTATAGCTTTAAAAATATCTACTTCTTCATCACCTAAAACACCATTATCACTAGCATGAGGATTTAGTCCTAAAACTCCAATATTATTTGAGTTTACACTTTTTTGATAATCTATTAGAAACTTACTTAAGTCTTCTACATTAATTTTTTTAGGTACTTTTTTAAGTGGTATATGCTCAGTAAACAAAGCAACAAACATCTTTTTGCAACCTAACATCATAATTGCATTTTTATTGAAATAATCTCTTAAAACTTCAGTATGACCTTTAAATGATATATCTGCTTTATTCCAAGCTTCTTTATTTATAGGTAGTGTACAAATTGCATCTACTTTTTTTTGATCCGCTAATTTAATTGCATCCATAAATGAGTTAAAAGAGTATTTTCCTGATTTTTTTGTAACAATTCCAGGCTTTATTTCAAAAGTACCTTTTGTTTCAAATGTTTTGAAATCTTTTGGGATTTTTACTTTTAACTCTTTTGCAGCTAGTTGCAGCATTTGATTATTTATACAATAAATTGGTTTAGAAATTTTAGAAATTTTCTCATGAGATAATAAGGCAATCTCTATTCCTATCCCGTTTATATCTCCAATACTAATAGCAATTTTAGGTAACATTATAAACCTTTTATATTAATTCTTTCATATCTTTAATTGCAGTTTCAAGTCCTGTGAACACTGATCTTGCAATAATAGTTTGTCCAATATTTAATTCACTAATATTTTTTATTGTAGAAATTAGTGTTACATTTTGATAATTTAATCCATGTCCTGCTGCTACTTTTAGATTTTTCTTTGCAGCATATTTTGCTGATTTCTTAATCTCTTTTATAGAAGTTTGAAGTTTTGTTTTTAACTCTTTTCTTGGAAGTTCTAATTCTTTGATTGTATGATGAGTATTTGAAAGTCCTGAGTTTAACATTGCATAAACATTTGCAAATAATCCTGTGTGAAGTTCAATCCATTCTACATTTAGTTTTGAAGATAGTTTTATTACTTCTTCATTTGGATCTATAAAAAGTGAAACCTCTATTTCATTATCGTGAAGTTTTTTGATTACTTTTTCAAGCTTCTTAAAGTTTCCTTTTACATCTAAACCACCTTCTGTTGTAACTTCAGCTCTATTTTCAGGAACTAAAGTAGCACGTGCTGGTTTCATTTTACAAACAATATCTATAATATCATCATTTATAGAACATTCTAAATTAACAGGAAGGGCAGATTGTTCACAAATAACTTTTGCATCGTTATCATGAATATGTCTTCTATCTTCTCTTAAATGAATTGTAATTTGATCTGCACCTGCTAGTTTACAAATTGATAAAGAATCAATAGGATTTGGGTCGTTTATTTTTCTAGCTTCCCTTAATACTGCGATATGGTCTATATTTACTCCAAGTAACATATGTGTTCCTTTAATTTAAGATAATTCTTTTAGTGTTGCAATATTTGCAGCAAGTTTATTATGTACTTCTAAATATTCATCTTCAGGAATAGAATCAGCAACAACTCCAGCACCTGCTTGGAATATTACTGTATCTTCTGTAAGCATTGTCGTTCTAATTGTAATTGCAGAATCCATATTTCCATCAAATCCAAAGTATGCAATACTTCCTGAATAGAAGTTTCTTTTAATCCCTTCAAATTGAGCTATTAATTCCATTGCTCTAATTTTGGGAGCTCCTGTCATTGTTCCTGCTGTAAATGTTGCTGCGAATAAATCAAACATGTCATATTTTTCATCAATGATTGCTTCTACATCTGAAACAATATGCATAACATGTGAATATCTTTCAATTCTCATTAAATCAGTTACTTTAACGCTTCCAGGTTTTGCAACACGACCTACATCATTTCTTCCTAAATCAACTAGCATCAGGTGTTCTGCTCGCTCTTTACTATCGTTTATAAGCTCTTTTTCCATTGCTAAATCTTTATCAATTGTAGAACCTCTTTTTCGTGTTCCTGCAATTGGTCTTAATAGCAAATGTCCATCTTGAAGTTTTATCATAACTTCAGGTGAAGACCCTGCAATTGAAAAGTTTTCATACTCTAAAAAAAATAGATAAGGACTTGGGTTTTTACTTCTTAGTGCTCTGTAAAAACTAAAGTGATCAACTTTTGCTTTTTGGATAAATCTATTTGACATTAGAATCTGGAAAACATCACCAGATTTAATCATCTCTTTAGATTTTGCAACCATTTCAAAAAACTTCTCTTTTGAGAAGTTAAACTTACCTTCATCTAATAATGTAGCTTTTTGTGGTGCTTGATATTCATATGGTGTATATAAACTTTGCTCAATCTTATCTAGTTCATCTTTTTTTGATTCTACAGATGTAATCATAATAAGTTTTGATGTTTTATGTGCAAAACCTAGAATTATATTAGGTCTTATTAAATCTAAATCAGGAATATTTAACTGATCTTCTAAATTATTCATATACTCTTTTAATTTTGGTTCAAACTCTTTTCCAATATCGTAACCAATATTTCCAATAAAACCATCTACTAAACCAATTCCAAGCTCTTGTGCTTTTTGTTTATATAGTTTTTTATCAAACTTTTTATAATACTTTTGTAAAAATTTTAATGGATTTGATATAACTTCAGATGTAAAACCATCTTCGTTTTTATGGAAACATTTTCCATCTTCGTACCAAACTCGCTCTCTTTGACCAATTACAATAAATGAATAGTTTCCATCACTTGAGTTGATTGTACTTTCAAAAAGAAAAGTTACTTCGTCTTTATATAAAGTTTTAATTTTTTCATAAATTGAAACAGGTGTAAATTGGTCTAAAAAAAGTTCTTTATTATAAAAGTTCATGTATTCCTAGCTTTGTTTTTTAAAATTTAAGAATATAAGCACTTGATAAGTTAAGCTTACTCTTTATGTTATCTATACTCTTTGTAGCGCTTGCACTTGATGAATATGGACCTATTAAAACTTTGTTATAAAGTTTTCCTTTAATCTCTACTTGATAAATTTTGTATTTTAAATCAGCTTTTTTAATTTTACTAATATACGAATTTGAAGGCTTTTTAGAAAATGCTCCAATTTGAACAAAGTAACCTTTTAGTGAGTTTGATGAAAAATTTTTAACCAAATCTTTTACAGATGTTTTTGGTTCTTTTTTAACTACAACTTTTTTCGGAATCACTTTTTTAACAACTTCTTTTTTAGGTGTTGCTTTGGCTTCAATTTTTTTAATTGTTTCATCTAAGATTTCATCTGAAGTTTGTTTTTTTACTTCTTCTTGAATTTCTTCTTTTTTAGTAATTGCTTTTATATTTTCTTCTGAAGAAATTTCTTCTTCTCTTGTATCTTTTTTAATTCTTTCATTCATTATTCTTTGAAAGTTTTCTTCTATATTAGAATCTTCTACAGAAGCTTTTGTTTCAATTGGATCAGTTTTTTTAGCTGTAAAGGAGTCATCTTTTGAACTATCGGTTAAAAGGCGTATAACTATAATAGTAAATAAAAACAAGATAACAAGAATAAGACCTAATATTAGGTATTTCTTTTTGTTGTTTTCTTCATTTGGACTAGGAGTATCAAGCATGATATTTCCAAGTTCACTATTAATTGGCTCATTTAGACTTTCATTAATGATTGTGTTGTTTTTACCTATTGAAGATTGTACTTCTTCTAATTCACTTAGTTTTTGTTCAAGCTCTTCTCGTTCTCGTTGAAGTTGAACTTTTTTCATAAACTCTTCGCCTTTTATTTCCATAACTGATCCTTATTAAATAAAATTTATACTTTTAATTTACTAGTAAGTAGACTGATTGTAAATCACAAAATCAGAAGCAAGCTCTTTTAATTCAAGTGCTATTGTTTCTTGTAACTTAGTATTCTCAATATCATCTAATACATCACACATTTTATTTGCAATGATTTCAAACTCTTTT
>CALKDR010000047.1 GCA_938084175.1 uncultured Campylobacterales bacterium | reverse complement strand
TTAAAGTTTTTTAGTATTTCTTCTGCTCCATCCTCACCAAGTTTACCTTTTAGTACTTTGTTTAGCTTTTCTTTTATTTTGTCTTTATTTTTATCAATTTGCTTATTTAATTGATTTTGTATTAAATCTTTTGAATCAATTGATATTTTTGGATTTGTAGTTTTACCTTTAATTTTTAATGCAAATTGAGTAGTTTTGATTTTTGTATTAACGTAAGCATCAATAGTACTTTTTTCTAAATCTAATACGGATTTATCTGCAGTAATATTTGTATTCTTACTCTTCATATTAAGACTTGTAGTTAAAACCAACTTATTAATATCTGTATTAATATCAACACTTTCATATACTTCTCTTGTAATATCAAACTTTGCAAATTGGTTTAACAAACTTGAAAAACCATTAGGTAAAAAATGCCCTTTGATTAAATTACCTTTTAGCTTTCCTTTTTTCATAAGAAGATTGTAATCTAAAGTTAAATCACTTGTAGAATCAAATACATCTGGATAATAAAGCATATGTGTAAGTTTTTTTATTTGTAAATCATTAATATTGGCATGAAAATCGTCATTTTTTAAATTAAAATCTAAGCTTCCATCAAGTAATTTTGATTTTCCCGTAAGTAAAAGTGATTTGTTTTTACTTTTTAAATCACCACTTATATCAATAGCACCTCTCATTTTTGTAGATGTAATATCGTATAAATTTGTTAAACTTGGGATTTCAAGTAAATAATCTGTATTTAAAGCTGTATCTTTAAATGAAAATACAGCTTTGTTGATATTTAAATTTGCAATAGAACTTGAGATTATACTATTTGTTATTGCTTGATTAGGAACAAGTGATGTTGTTGCATCAACTTTAAATGTAATTTCTTTCTTCAAGTTTTGTTTAAATACCGTATTTGCGACAGGATTGATAATCTTTGCATTTGATACTTTTGTTTTAATAACGCCATTTAATGTTTCAAGTTTTGCATCTGTAATATTTGCATCTATATTTAAAATACCATCTGCATAAACAGGTTCATTTAAAGTACGAAGAAGTTTATCAATTTTTGCATTATTAATACTAATTTTTATATATTCAGGTTCAGAGTTTAGTACTTTTATTGAATACTTAGTCAGACTGTCAAAAATATCAGAATCACCATCAATTTTTATTATTCCATTATTCATAACTAAATTACCTTTTGTAATGAAGTTACCATATAGTTTTTTTCCAATAACACCTTCAAGCTTCGCAAGATTTTTGATATCTAATTTATAATCCGTAGACATTTTTCCACTATCAATTATAAATTCGGTTTTATCCATAAAAACGTCAGCTAAAGATGTAATCAAATCAGATTTAATACTTGCTTTATTCGGAGTAAGTATAGCTATTACGTCACTTTTAAAATATATAGAACTGGCAATATTTTGTTTAAATTCTTTGTTTATAACTTGATTGTTTAACTTACCCTTAGTAATATTCATAGAAATATTTCCATCTAATGAAGAAATATTTGCATCTTTGATATCACCTTTTAACGTTAGCTTTCCAAAAGCTAGACTTTTTTGATTCAATAAATTAAGAAGCTTTTCAATTTTTGCATTTTCAATAACAAAAGTAATTTTTTTTGCTTCAAAATCAACAAGTTTAAGGGAATAAGATGTTTTACTCTCTGCAATGTTAGAAATACCATTTATCTCAGAAAAATTTGCATCACCTTTAAATGTTCCTGAACTAGAAAAAGGTCCATTTAGTTTTTGATTTATTAAATTTTCTAATGTTGATAATTCATTAATTTTAATATCATATTTAACATCAACTCTCTTTTTTAATATTTCTAAATCACCAGAAATATTGATATTTGAATTGTCATTAATTGTTGCATCAAAATTTATTGTATTAAATGTTAATGTAAAATCATTTACTTTTAATTGAACATCTTTTTGCTCATCATTTACTTTATTTTCAATATAAGATGAAACAAAACTATTTCCTGGTTTAGTAAATAAAATAGAATAAACAGATCCAATTATAAATACAATTAAGAATGTTAAACTAAAAAAAAACTTTTTCATGAGTACCCTTGTTTTAATAATTAGAATTATTATAGCAATTTTTAAATAAAAAATAGAATTGTGATTGTTTTATCTATATATAATCTTATTTTATATATAATTTTGGCGATTAATGTATTTAGTAGGGAAATATTTGCATTTATGTAAGTATTGCTTTGTCTTTATTGATAAGGTTACGCTATCCGAAAAGTCATGGTCAAAATATTTTTAAGGATTTACAAATGAAAAAAATCGTTTTATTAATGCTTGCTATTGCTGGAGCTGCTTTTGCTGCTGACGGTGCTGTTGCAAACGAAACTTTAAAAGCTTACTCTGTGTTAGCTGCTGGTGTTGGACTTGGTCTTGCTGCTTTAGGTGGTGCTGTTGGTATGGGTAATACTGCTGCTGCTACTATTGCTGGTACTGCTAGAAACCCAGGTTTAGGTGGAAAATTAATGACTACTATGTTCATTGCATTAGCGATGATCGAAGCACAAGTTATTTATGCACTTGTTGTTGCTATGATTGCATTATATGCAAACCCATTTTTAGGGTAATCACAAGCTACACAGCTTTATAAAATTAAAAAGGTTAGAAGTTTTGCTTCTAACCTTTTTTTTTGCTTTTTTTTAGACAATTTTAAGTCATTTTTATGCTTTTTAGTTGTATTATTTCTCTCTACAAATATCTTATAATGCATCTGTGGCGGAACGGTAGACGCGCGGGCTTGAGGGGCTCGTTTCTTACAGAAGTGGAAGTTCAAATCTTCTCAGGTGCACCAAAACTCAATAGCCTTTGCAGTAGTACTTACAAAACATTTCCTAGTGATAAAATATCAACACATACAATCTTAGTTAAACTTAAATAAGCAATCAATTACTCATATTTCAAGTCACTTTGTGTATCACTTGTATGTACCTTATCATTGGTTTATAACACATATTTTTATACAAAGAAACAAGCTATAATAGTTAAAATAAGCCTAAAAATCGTATAATAATGTTTATTTTATATTTAAATTAGGAAAACAATGAATCTAAACTTATTAACTAAGGTAATATTAATACTAATAATTCCCATTTTTTTATTTTCTGAAAATAATCAAAAAGAAGCTGTTAAATTAATCAAAACAGAAAAGAGTATTGAAGTACAAAAAACACCTTCTACTGAAAAAAATGAAGAAAATGTAAGTGAAGAAGAAAATAAAAGCTCAATAGAAAAACAAATAGAAGAACAAAACAAACTATTAGAAACTGTAATTGCAAATATTAATAATAAAAGCTATTTAAATACTTCTGTAGATAAAATAGAATACAAAGAACAAATTGATTTATTAACAAATAAAATTAATATAAACAAAATTGAAAAGAATATTCTTGCAGTTAAAAGAGATGCATTAAAAAAACAAACTCTAGAGCAACAATACGAATATGAACAAACATTAAAAAATATTGTAATAGCAAAGCAAGAATATAAAGACAAAAAATATTTCGAAATGCTTATAGAAAAAAACATCATTCACTTAGAAAAATCTCTTATCTATACAAATTCAGACCTTTATGAAAAAGAATCAAAAAATAAAAGTAAAATTTCTATTGCTTTTACACAAAATTATATAGAGCTATATAATCAAACTCATATACAAACTTTTGTTTTACAATACTTGCTTGAAAATATGTCAAAATATAGAAAAACAAACTTTTTTATTGATGAATTTAATTTACAATATTTAGTAAATCAAATTGATTCTGTTTATGGTATATCATTTATCTCAGGATTAACGTCTTATTATTTAAAGTTTTCAATTGGAGAAATTGCTGTTGTAATTCTTATTATAATGGTACTTCGTTTATTAAATCTTAAAATTATTAGTTTAATAGCAACACTAATATCAAGATTTTTTGTAAAAAGTAAAGATGATGATAGTGAGGCTATTAGACAATATTTAAGAATGTCAATAGACACTCCATTAAAATACAGTTTATATTTATTAGGTATTCAAATATCAGTTTATATTCTAATTAGTGATCCTGAATTAATAGCTAAAATAATGCCATGGATTTATACTACTTATATGGCTTTATTAACATGGGGATTATATGCCATACTTAATAATAGTATAAATATTTATGCTCATACATTATTAGAAAAGTATCCAAATGTAAGAAAAGAGATGATAGTTTTTATTTTAAGAATTATAAAAATAATTCTAATTTTACTAGTAATTCTTTTCTTATTCACTCAATTAGGAATTGATATAAAAGCAATTGCAGCATCTCTAGGAGTTGGTGGTATCGCTATTGCATTAGCATCAAAAGATACTCTTGCAAACTTTTTTAGTTCATTAAATATTATGACAGATAACTCATTTTCGCAAGGTGATTGGATTAGAACAAGTAGCGTTGAGGGAACTGTAGTTGATATTAGAATGAGAACAACAAGAATTAGAACTTTTGATAACGCAATGATTACTGTTCCAAATACTCAGCTTGCTAATACGCCAATTATAAACTGGTCAAAAAGAAAAATAGGTAGAAGAATAAAAATGAACCTAGGAATTACATATCAAAGTAAAATGCAAGATATTATTCAATTAAAAGATGATATTTTTCAAATGCTTGATAATCATCCTAGTATTGCATCAACAAAGAATTCTAAAATAAGTCATTCAAGAAGATTTGAAGCAATTAAAAAAGAGGATTTAGAGGGTGTTAAAAGAACACTATTAGTTTATATTGATTCGTATGGTGCATCTTCTATTGATATATTAGTTTACTGCTTCTCACGAAGTCCTGATTGGGAAGAATGGCTAATCACAAAAGAAAATGTTTTAATTGAAATTGAAAAATTAGTCAAAAAAAATAATTGTGATTTTGCATACCCTACTCAAACTATCATGTTAAAAAATGATGATGAAGAATTAGCAATGACTATAGATAAATAGAAATTATTCTATTTGTCTAATAAAATATCAGCTTTAGTTTTTAGCTTTTTTTTATGTAAAAATTGTTTTTCCCGTTCTGAAAATTTTTCACTTGAAGAAGTAGTTGCTTTTACTTCTTTTTTCTTTTCTTCTTTTTTATAATCATCTTCTTGATTTTTAAACATAGTCAAAAACAAATAAATAGAAAATACTATGTTAAATATAATGATAATCCATTTTGATAATAAAACAATTTCTAAAAACTCAAGCTTCTCTTTTAATGTTAAATATTGAACAACATCGGCATAAATAGAGTTTGCAAATAAAGCAATAATAAGAAGTAATACTATTAAAACTACTCTTCTTCTAAACTTGATTAAATAGTACCAAAAAAGTGCAGATTTTACTTGTTTAAACATAATTAGCTTCTATACAAAAAAGTTTAAACCTAAAGCGGCTAGGGCAACTACTAAAGATTTTGTTTTTAAATCATCAATGATTTTTCTTTCTTCATCAGCAATAATAATTTCCAATTGCTCATCACTAAAATCATCAAATGTTTTATGATTTTCAACAAGCCTAGCTTTTGTAGCTAAGACTGCGTTTTCTCTTATTTTTGAAGATACTGCATCTTTTA
>CALKDR010000046.1 GCA_938084175.1 uncultured Campylobacterales bacterium | reverse complement strand
AATGATTCATTTTGTTTTGATATTATTTTTAAAGAAGTGTTTTTATAAAGTTTTAACTTTTCATTTCTATATATAGTTAGAAAACTCTTTTTTTTGCAATTTTATTTCTCTTTCATTTTGTAAAAAACTTGGAAGTTCATAGAAAATAGAATTTATTCTCTCTTTTTGGATCAATAATAATTGAAGGTATATTATCAATAGCAGCTTTTTCTAATAATGAAATTCCTAGACCTGTTTTCCCACTTCCTGTCATTCCAATAATAGCAGCATGTGTTCTTAAATCTTTATTTTTATATACTAAAGGAACAGTGTTTTCATCATCTATTTTTTCTTTTCCAATATAGAAAAGTTTTAATTTCTCATAATCTACTGTGCTACTCATAATATGCCTTTTAATTTTATATATATTTTTTTAAATTTTATATCAAAAAAAAGTGAATGCATAAAAGAAGACATTCACTTTTTATTACGCTTTTTAATTTACTAAAATTATTCAGTAAAATCTGTACCTGGTGCATCAGCTTTAAGTTCAGCAATAGCAGCAGTTCTTTCATATTCACTAGCAAATAAAGGGCTTGTTTCAACTATTTGACCATTTGTGGATTTGATGTTAAAGAAAAACTTTGCATTTGTAGATTCTTTTAATTCATATCTTACATCATTTTGACGGTTTTTCTTTACTGATTCAATACCCTTTTTAGCACTTGGCTTTTGAGCATAGTTTTCACTCTTAACAATTGTTTTACCTTCTTCATTTACAAAGATAAATGAGAATAGTTCTTTAGCTTCGCTTTTTCTTAAATTAATAATCATATTAACTTTTCTTATTTTATTGTGATATTTATAACAAAAAATATTATAATATTAAGATAATTGTGTATTAAATTCTTTTTGAAGTAATATATACAGATTAAATCTGTATATATATTTTTAATGTATTAGTTTAAAATTAATCTAGAGTTTATTTTTTGAATAGGTCTATTATTTGTAGGTACAACTGCATCAAAATCTGCTAACTGAGTTTTAGAAACAGAAACAGGAGTTTTTAAAACAAACCATTTAATACCTTCTGTACAAGGTGGAGTTGTTAAAGAACCATTAAATCTATAATAATCTTTAATTTTTGGTAAAATATCATATCCTAAAACAACAGATTTAAGAGTGTTTTTATCACCTTCATTTTCAGGTAAATTTCTTAATAATTTGTTTAAAAATATATTATCTTCACCTATTTCAAACATAACACTAACTATTGTTAACTCACCAGCATTATTAGAATGAATTAATTGTGCTTCCATTGGATAAAAAACACCTTTAATTTGATTCTCACTTGGTGTATGAAAATCAATTTGTTTTAAATTATACTTTTGATTATCTATAGTTAGAGAGTTAGTACTTGAAAAATTAACTTTTATATTTTTTCCATTGTTTTCAAAAGAAGTAGCTTTTGCAGTTCCTTCAAAACTTAATGGATTTAATACAGCATCAATAGTATTTGTAATATTAATTGGAGATTGGTTTAAACCATCTTTACACATTCTATATTTATCATCAAGATTAGACCATTCTTTTGGTCCTAAATCTTCATTATATCCCCATGGAGCACCTTTATCTTCGCTTTTTCCACTTAACATAAGTGCAACAACAAATACAATAAAAATACTAATTATAGTGTTTTTTAAACTCATTTAAATTCCTTTTTCTTTTTCTTTTCTTTTTGCTTTCATTTTATTTAAAGCAAGGCTTCTCATATTAGCAGTTGTATCAGATTCATCCATGATTTCTAAACCAAGTAATGTTTCAATACAATCTTCTAATGTTACAATTCCTTCTGTTTGGTCATAAGAGTCATAAACTATAAACATATGTTCTTTCTTTTGAATAAACATGTTTAAAGCTTTTGATACAGGTATATTTTCATTTAAAGGAATTACATCATTCATAATTGAACCAACAGTAAGAGTTTGATCTATTAATGCTTGTTTGAATAATTTCTTTGTTAAAACTATACCAATTATATTATCTACAGTTCCATCATAAACAGGAACCCTTGAGAACTTAAAAGTTCTCTTATCTTCAATAACGTCTTTAATAGGTGTATTTTTATCAATAGCATACATAACTGATCTTGGAGTTAAAATTTCTCTTACTTTCATATTATTTAAAGTAAGTGTATTCTCAATAATATCAGATTCTAAATCTCCAATTACGCCTTCTTCTTCACTTAGAAGTGTAGAATGAATTAGCTCTTCTCTAGATATAGTATCACTATTATCTGAACCAATCTTTTTTGTTACAAATTGTGTAATTATAATAATTGGATATGTAATAAATATAAATACATTAATGATCCTTGCTGCAAGTGGCGCTAATTGTTTCCAATAAACTGCTCCAATTGTTTTAGGAATGATTTCGGCAAAAAATAAAATCATAAAAGTTAAAATAATTGAAACTACCATAACAAGAGTTTTATCGCCTTCAAATACACTTTGTGCTTGAACCCCAATTGCTGTTGCACCCAATGTATTAGCAATTGTATTAAGAATTAAAATTGAAGCTATTGATACATCAATATCGGTTTTTAACTTTTTAAGTAGTTGTCCTGCGGATTGATCTTTGTTTTCTAAAACAGAAATGTAAGATAGATTTGTAGAAAGTAAGATTGATTCCAATACAGAACATAAAAACGACACTCCAATAACTGCAACAAATAGTAAGATTAAAATATCCATTTATTCTCACTTTTAATTAAAATATACCCGGGGGAATTATATTCCAATAAGGACTCCTTAGTTTTTTTGAAAATTTGTAGCTAATAATATCAAAAAAAACTTAATAATATAATTTTTTTGACAAAATATTTCTAAATAATGTATAATATATTATAGAGATAAATGCTTTAAGCAAAAGGAGCTTATTATGGAATATGGTTTAACAGCAAATATTAATCAATTCAACGATAATAGACTTTTACAAGTGCAGCAGATTCAATCTATTAATTCAACTTCAAAATTAAATCAAGATTCTAAATTAACTGAAGTGGAAAAACAAGATTCTAGTAATATTGAAGCTGTTTCTGGAGTAAAAGAAATAAGTGAAGAAGGTAGTAAGGTTTTTCATGAAGTTACACTTACTAATACTAATTTTGGATTTAATGAATCTTCAAAAGATTTTTTTGTTAGAGCCATTAGAGGAAATAGTGAAAATCAATATCCTACTGAAGATATGATGAGATTAAAATAATCCCATTTTTATTATAAATTACTAATCTTTAACTAATTTATTTTTTTTTATTAGTAAATCTCTTGCAAAATAAAATCTATCTTTATCTTCTAGTTCAACTTCTTCAAGTAATGGTAAGTATTTATGAAAAACAGGCCAGACTTTTTCATATCCAGCTTTTTTATTTTTCTTAAAATATAGAGCAAGTGCTGTTGCCCCATTTATTAAACCTTTTAAAGCTAAGGCTTTTTTCTTTTCACCTTGCTTTTTGTAAAGATTCCAATCATCTTCTAATAATTCATGCGCTTCTACAAAAAAATCATTTTCAATTGCATAAATAAATCTTTCAATTGCTGTTTCTTGATTAAATATTGAATAATCTATTTTCATTAGTTTTCAAGCTCTTTATTTAAATAATATCCTGTATGTGAACCAGACTTTTTGTGATTCGCTGCTAATTGTTCAGGTGTTCCCTCATCTACAAGTAATCCACCTTTATTTCCACCTTCAGGTCCCATATCAATAACCCAATCAGAATTTTTAACTACATCTAAATTATGCTCAATTACAAGTACTGAGTTTCCTAAATCAACTAAATGATGTAAAACTTTTGTAAGTCTATCAACATCAGCAAAATGAAGACCAGTTGTTGGTTCATCTAAAATATATAAAGTATTTCCTGTATCTTTTTTACTTAATTCTTTACTTAGTTTAATTCTTTGAGCTTCACCACCACTTAGTGTTATCGCATTTTGGCCTAGTGTAATATAACCAAGTCCTACATCACTAAGTGTTTGTAGTTTTGCATGAATTTTTGGAATTTTTATAAAGAATTCTAAAGCTTCATCTACGCTCATATTTAATACATCAGAAATACTTTTTCCTTTGTATAAAATTTCTAGAGTTTGTGCATTATATCTTCTACCTTGACAATCATCACATTTAACCATGATATCTGGTAAGAAGTGCATTTCAATTTTTATTTCACCTTCACCTTGACATTTTTCACATCTTCCACCTTTTACATTAAAAGAAAAACGACCAATTTTATAACCTCTGATTTCAGCTTCTTTAGTTTTAGAAAATAGAAGTCTTAACTCATCCATTAATCCTGTATATGTTGCAGGGTTTGATCTAGGAGTTCTACCTATTGGGCTTTGGTCTAAATAAATTACCTTATCTAGTTTTTCTAGTCCTGTAATTTCAACACCATCAACTTTTTTAACTTTTCTTGCATGATTTAAAAGCTCTTTTGCAACAGGTAATAGTGTTTGTAATATAAGTGAAGATTTTCCACTTCCTGAAACACCTGTGATTGCACATAGATTTTTTAGTGGAATTTGAACACTTAAATCTTTTATATTATTTATACTTACATTTTTAATTTCAATAAACTCTTCTTGAGGACGATTGTGAACATAATCAATTTTCTTTTCACCTGTTAAGTATTTTGCAGTTAGAGTTTTTGCTTTATACATTTTTTCTAATGTTCCATCAAAAACAATATTTCCACCATATTTTCCAGCTTTTGGACCAATATCAACTATATAATCAGCAGCCTCAATAGTCTCTTTATCATGCTCAACTACAATTACCGTGTTACCTTTTTCTTGTAAAGCTCTTAGTGTTTTAATAAGCTTACTTGTATCTCTTTCATGTAGACCAATTGAAGGCTCATCTAGTACATATAATACTCCTGTTAATCCTGAACCAATTTGAGAAGCAACTCTAATTCTTTGAGCTTCACCACCTGAAATAGTTCTAGCATCACGACCTAGAGTTATATATCCAAGACCAACATCATATAGAAAGTAAACTCTTTCTTTTACTTCTTTTAAAATAGGACTTGCTATTAATTTACCTTGTTCTGACAAATATTTAAAGTTTTCTTCATCTTGGAAAAATGAATGAGCATCTTCTATTGGTACATTTAAAATATCACCAATCGTTTTATTAGCAACAAAAACACTTTGTGATGATGGCTTTAGTCTATTTCCATTACAATCATCACATGTCTTCTCTGTCATGTATTCAGCCATTTCTTTTTCATCTTTTATCATTTCATAGGCTATTTTTACAACACCTTCCCATTTTCTTTTTAATGAGTGTTTTTTCCATAAAAACTTGGCTTCTTCAATTCCACCATGTAATATAGCTTTTCTTTGATATTCTGGTAATTCTTTAAAAGGAATTGTTGTATCAATATCCGCAGCTTCACAAAAAGCAGTAAGCATTTTAAAGTAAAAACCTTTGTTAAAACCATAAATTACTCTAACAGCTCCTTCTTCAATTGCTAATTCTTCATTTATTACTTTTTTCATATCAAGTGCATATCTAATACCTAAACCATCACAAGATGAACAAGCACCTTTTGGTGAGTTAAATGAGAACGATAAAGGTTCAAGTGGTTCAAAAGAAATTTTACAATCAAAACATGCCATATGCTCAGAATAATGAATATGTTTTTCCATTCCAACATCTGCATGATTTAAAATTTCAATTTCTAATTCTCCAAAACTTTCTTTTAAACCTTTTTCTACATCTTGTGCAATTCTTTCTTTGTTCTCTTCTTTTACTACAACTCTATCAATTACGACTTTTATTGTATGCATTTTTGATTTACCAAGTTCTATTTCTTCATCAAGTCTTACCATTACTCCATCAATCATGGCTCTAACATAACCTTTTCCTCTAAGAGATTCTAGTAAGTCAACAAAAGTACCTTTTTTTCTATTTATTAGAGGTGCTAAGATTATAATTTTTGAGTTTTCAGGTAGTGTTAAAACTTGTGAAATTACATCAGAAGCACTCATTTGTGAAATAGGTTGATTACATTTGTGACAATGCTGTTTTCCAATTCTTGCATATAACAATCTTAAATAATCATATACTTCAGTAATAGTTCCAACAGTTGAACGTGGATTTTTTGATGTAGTTTTTTGATCAATTGCAATTGCAGGAGTTAATCCTTCTATTCTTTCAACATCAGGTTTTCCAACTTTATCTAAAAATTGTCTTGCATATGCAGAAAGTGATTCGATATATCTTCTTTGGCCCTCTGCGTATAAAGTATCAAAAGCAAGAGTTGATTTTCCACTTCCTGAAAGTCCTGTAAATACGATTAGTTTGTTTTTTGGTATTTCTAAATTAATATTTTTTAAATTGTTTTCTTTAGCATTAAAAATTTTTATAGTATCTGTCATAATTATATAGCCTTTAAATTTTTGAAGCTGTAATTATATTATAGTGTTTGCTAATTGTTTATTAAAAACATTAAAAATATTAAAGGATAATAAATATCCTTATTATATTAAGTAATTATTAAGTTAATTAGGACTAAATAGTTTTGCTGGAGCAGTTAAGATATGTGCAAATACAAGAAATAGCTTTAGATTCTACAAGAGATGGAAATATTTATGAATTATCTAAAATGATTGATGCTAGGAACATATAATAACCAAGAAGATTTTATTTTCTATAAAAGGGCTATTTAAGTAATAAAATAATAAAAAGAAGTACTTTGAATAAATTTATTAATAGTTTTGAATTTAACGATAAAACTTATAACTATTGTGATTTAAAAAAAATATTTGAAACTTAACCTTTATTAAAAAAATTACCTTATAAATTAAAATATTAAAAGAGCCAAAAATAATGAATATCTGTATAAAAAAGATAAAAATACTTATTTAGTTAATCCCAAAGTTATGGTTGATGTAATAGTTGACAATAAAAAGAATAATATTAATAAGTTTATTAACAACGAACAAAGAAATAATGAACGATATACTTTTCTTAAATATTTACATAACAAATATAAAATTATTTCAGTAGTACCTTCTAGTAAAAAAATCTTAGCCAAATAAATTTAGAATACTTATCAACAATGATTTGTTTAAAAAATATAGATGGTATAGATATTCTTTGTCCTGAAGTTATTATAGGAACAGATTCTCACACTACAATGATTAATTCTTTAGGAATGCTAGGTTTAAGTTTTGGAAGAATTGACCTACAGTCAGCTTTACTTGGTTCTTCTCTTTATTTAGATTTTCCAAGGGTTGTAGGAATTAATGTAAAAGGTTCTTTATCTCAAGGTACAAGTTTTAATGATGTAAGTTTAAGCCTAAAAAATATTTTAAAGCTTAGAAAGATTGAGGGAAAGATTGTAGAGTTTTATAGAGATGGATTAAAAGATATTTCATTAGAAGATAGAACCGTTTTATCAAATTTAGTAATAAAGTGTAAAGGATTATGTGGTTTTTTTAGTGTGGATGATAATACAATTGCATTTATTGAGCAAACAAGAGGTGTTGATGCTAGTTTGATAAAAACATATTATGAAATACAAGGTTTATATTCAAGTGAAAAGATTATGGAATATGATGAATATTTAGAATTTAATTTATCTTTTGTAAAAGCACTTGCCATTTTGTTAAAAACTGTTAGTCTAGAAGTCTTTATAAATGAAATACCTAATAAATTAAAAACATTTAAAAAAGGTAATTTTACACAAGATAATAATATTGTTTTATCTATTATTGATATTTGTTCAAATACTACAAATCCATCTTTATTAATTCAAGCTTGCTTACTTGCAAAAAAAGCATGTGCAATTGGACTATCAATAAATAAAAATATTAGTAAATATATTCTTGTAGAATCACTTGTTCTAAAACACTTTTTACAAAAACTTGACTTGCTTAAGTACTTAGAACAATTAGGTTTTAATGTTACAATTAAAGAAGAAATTGTATTAAATGAAAGTATTTCTTTAGATATTGAAAAGTTTAATTTAAATGTTTCATCTTTATGCTCTTCTGATAAAAATATAGAAAATAAAATCTGCGGTTTAACAAAATCTAATTGGATGTTATCACCTGCTTTAGTAATTGCTTATAGTTTAAAAGGTAGTGTAAATTTTGATATTACAAAAGAGAATATAGTACAAGATATTTATTTAAGTGATATTTGGCCTAGTATGAATGAAGTTAATGAGTATTTAGAGAAACTTGGATTTTCTACTTATCAAGATTTATATGAGAATATATATTTAGGTGAAGATTATAAAGTTGTAACTGTTCTGTCTAAACTAGAAGATAATATGGAAATTGAATATTATAAAAGTGGTGGAATATTAGAGTACTTATTAAAAGATATATAAAATTTAAGTTAATATTTGTGTGATTATAAACTTTTTTAATTACAAAGTGATTACAGTTAAAATGTTTTGTATAACATCACAAGTAAAATTAAACTATTCAGAATTAAAATATATTTTTTATAAGAATTCGAATGTACTTTACTTTTAAGCATAATCCCAAAATAAACACCAAATAGTGATGCTAAACCTACAACAGCACCTTGTGTATAAAGCATATAACCACTAAGCGATAAAGAAGTAAAACCTGCAATTGAAGAAAATATTACAAAAAATAGTCCAAGAGCAGTAGCTGCTTTTAAATCATATTTTAAAAATCCTATTAAAATTGGTGTTAATATAACAGAACCACCAACTCCAATACTCATAGCAATAATACCTGTAAAAAAACCAATAATAAAAAGTGTTAATTTATTCTTTGATTTTTGTTCACAATCTTGTTCTGCAGGTGTTATAAATATTTTTATAATAGAGTAGAATAGAATGATTATAAATAAGTATTGTAATATTTCATTCGAAATATTTGTTACAATATAGCCACTTTGTAGCCCACCTACAAAACCACCAATTCCAATAATGATTCCATCTTTTACAACGCCTTTAACTTTTTTAGAGTTTAAAAAAGAACCATAGATCGAAGAAAAAACCATTTGCATAATTGAAATAGCAACTGCTTCTTTCATTACAAACCCTGATACTAAAAGCATTGGTACTAAAATCATACCTCCACCTACACCAAAGAATCCTGATATAAAACCAGTTATAATTCCAAAAGCAGCTAAATCATACATATCTTTTTATTTCTTTTTTATTGAATTCATAGCATTTATGAATCTATCATAGTCTTCTTCAAGTTTTTTATCTTTTTGGCTTACATCAATGCCATCTTCTTCTTTAACCGCAGTTTCTAATACATGAATTCTTTCAATTAAATATTTAAACATTTCTTTATTAATATCTGGTAAATCATCATGAGTAAATCTACAGTTCTTATTATCTCTTTTAAGAATTTTAGCAGGAACTCCAACAGCAGTTGAGTTTTTTGGAACATCACAAACTACAACTGAATTTGCCCCAACTTTTGAATTCTTTCCAATTGTAATATTCCCTAAAACTTTTGCTCCACTTCCAATTACTGCATTTGATTTAACAGTAGGGTGACGTTTTCCTTTATCAAGGCTAACACCACCTAATGTTACACCTTGATAAATTAATACATCATCTTCAATAATAGTAGTAGCTCCAATAACAACACCAATAGCATGATCAATAAATACACGTCTTCCAATAGTTGCTGCTGGATGAATATCTGTCTTTGTTAGTAATGATGATAATCCACCTAAAACTCTTGCAAGTCTTTTCCAACCTTTATAATATAACTTATTAGTGATTCTATGATTTATAATTGCCCATACACCAGGGTAGTTAAAAAATAGTTCTACACTTGAGTCAAGTGCTGGATCATTTAATTTTGGAACATTAAAATCTTCTTTTATTTGAGCCCAAAAAGAAATAGTATTTTTACTATCTTCAGCTTTTTCATTTTCTTTTGTCATTATAACTCCAAATAGTTTTTAAGTAATTATTTTCATTTAAATATTTTTCTAATATTTTGTATGTGTTTATATCTAAATTTTCTTTAAGTCTTTTTTTAATATCGGAAGTATCGTAATCAATATCTTCAAGAATATCAATAATTGTTTGTGACTCAATTATTTTATCAAGTATTATTTCCCCATCTTTAAAAATTACATTAACTTCAGTAGGATGCGAAAATAAATTATGTTTCATTCCTAAGGTATCTTGATAAGCTCCTACATTAAAAAATCCTAAAAAATATTCCTCTTTATTTAAGTTTATATCATGTAAATATAAAGGTTTTGTTGAGTTAAAAGGAAGTTCTCCATCACTATCACAAGTTATATCCCATAAAGATGCACTTCTTGTAGGATTTTTATCTAAATGAGTTAATGGCATAATTGGAAATTCTTGATCTATTCCCCAATAATCAGGAAGAGATTGAAACATTGAAAAATTTAAAAGGTATTTTTCTTGAATATTTTCATCAAGTCTTTTTAATTCTTCATAATCTTCAACTTCTAGTTGCGCAATAGCTTTTTTTATAATTTGATGTGTTAATACTTCAGCATTTGATCTATCTCTTAAGTCAATATAACCTAAATCAAATAATGTTAATAAAGACTCCATATGATCAATAGCATCATGCATATATTCATAAGATGTTCTTTTTGACATATCTTTATAAAGTGCGTTTAACTCTTCAATTAAAGGAGGGTTTTTTTCTTTTAAATTTAAGTGTTCAAGTTCATATTCAGATGAAAATAGTTCAAGTACAGGAGTAATTAAAACAGTAGAAGCAGCTGATATAAATCTACCTGATTCTGTGAAAATATTAGGTTCTTCAACACCTTTTTGCTTAGCAATATCTTTTAATGTAAATATAACATCACTTGCAAACTCTTGAAGTGAGTAAAATCTACTTCTTTCATAAGCAGAATATTCAACAGCCAATCCGCCACCAATATTTATAGCATTTAATTTTGATGCTCCAAGGTTTTTAAGTTCAGCATAAATATGACCAGATTCTCTTAGTGCTTTTTTTAAAGGTTTTATAGAATTCATAGCTGAGCCTATATGAAAGTGAACCATTGTTAAGTATTCAATCATATTATTTTTTTTTATAATTTCATAAGCTTCAAGAATTTCAGTTGACGTTAATCCAAACTTAGAATTAATTCCTCCACTTTTTGCCCAAATACCACTACCACCACTGTGAAGTCTTACTCTTAATCCAATATTTGGAGATGCTAAACTTGTTTGCTTTTGAACTTCTATAATTGTTTCTAATTCATTTATACCTTCAATGATAAGTATTATATCATGGCCTTTTTCTTTTGCTATAAAAGCTAAATGAATCATTTCTTTATCTTTGAAACCGTTAACTGTTATAGGGGAATTAAGGTTATTATATGTCATTGCAATTACAAGTTCTGCTTTGCTTCCAGCTTCTAAACCGTAATTATATTTCTTTCCATTTTGTATAAGTGGATGAATAAAAGAAGGTAGCTGATTTACCTTTAATGGGAAAACTGCATTGAAGCTTCCTTTATAATTATACTCTTGAATACTTGTATTAAAAGTGTTATATAAAGTTGTTATTTGTTTTTTTGTTATGTGAGGAAACCTTAAAAGTAATGGCCCTTTAAAGTCTTGTTCTCTTACTTCTTTTACTATAGATAAAAGAGATGGTTTTGAAGCATGATTGATTTTTGCTAAACCATTTTCAATAATAAAGTTATCGTCACCCCATATATCAATTCCATAATCATTCAATACTAGAACTCCTCTAACTTTATAGTGCTTTCTTCTTTTGTATTAATATTTTTTACATAAATTGTTTTTTCACTTAACTCTTTTTCTCCAATTAATGCAATTATATTAGCACCTACTTTTTGGGCAAGCTTGAAATGTTTTCCAAAACCTCTTGGAGTATATTCTATAATTGTTTTAGTAGTTTTTCTTTTAGTATTTGCTGTTTTTAAAACTGTATTTAAAGAAGCTTCATCTAAAGCTCCTATATAAACTATGTCTTCTTTGCTTTCTTTCATTTTAACAAGTTCTAATAATCTTTCAATTCCAATAGCAAAACCAATACCAGGAGTTGGACGTCCTCCTAAAAACTCAACAAGTCTATCGTATCTTCCACCACCTGCAATTGCACTTTGTGCACCAATCTCATTTGATACAAATTCAAAGGCAGTTTTAGAATAATAATCTAAACCTCTAACTAAATTAGAATCAACTTCATAAGTAACATCATTAAAGTCTAAAATTTCTTTTAGTTTTTCAAAATCTGTATCACAGGCTTCACATAGGTTATTTGTGATTTTTGGAGCATTTACTAATTTTGCTTGACATGTTTCATTTTTACAATCTAGTACTCTAATTGGATTTGTAATAATTCTTTTTTGACAATCCTCACATAGTTCATCTTTAAATCCAGTTAAGTGTTGAACTAAATATTCTTTGTATTGAGGCATACAATTAAGGTCTCCTAGGGAATTTAACTGTAGTTTAAAGCCAATTTCAAAGAAGTCTAAGATATCTTTTATCATCATAATAACATTTGCATCTTCATAAACAGAATCAACTCCAAATACTTCACAGCCAAATTGATGAAATTCTCTAAGTCTACCTTTTTGTGGTCTTTCATATCTAAACATTGGCCCATAATAGTACCATCTTTGTGTTCCACCAGCACGGTCAAGTTTTTTCTCAACAAAGTGTCTAACAACTCCTGCTGTTCCTTCAGGTCGTAGACAAACTTCATGTTCTCCTTTGTCTGTAAAGTTATACATTTCTTTGTTTACAATATCTGAACTTTCACCAACAGATCTTTTAAATAAAGCTGTTTCTTCTAAAATAGGTGTTTCCATATATGAAAAACCATATTTTTTAGCAATTAAGCAAGCATTGTCAACAAAATATGTAAATAATTTACTTTCATCATTTACTATATCTTTCATTCCTCTAAGACTTTGAATTGTTTCTTTTTTCTCTTGCTTACTCATTTAAAAAATCCTCTATTTGTTTTTCTATTTCTTCTATTTTTTTTCCTGCATCAATAAAAATATGATTTACACCAAGTTTTATTATTGTTTCTTTCATTCTATTTTGAATATTTATTAAATACTCAATTCCTCTAAGTTCAATAGCATCATTCTTTTTTTGTGATAGTCGATATTTTAGTTCATCTTCTGTTAACTCTAATAAAATAGCGTGTGTAGGTAAGATATTATTTGTTGCCAATAAATTTAACTCTATCATTTTTTCTAAAGGAAATGTGGAAGCATAAGCAATACCTGATATCATTGATCTATCTGAAACTAGCATCTTTTTTTCATTCTTTAAAATTACTTCTTCAATATGCTCAGCTCTATCAGCTAAAAATAAAAACATTTCAGCAATTTTAGACTTTGCTTCGCCATTTAAAGCCATTGTTCTTAGTTTAATTCCAATATCTGTTCCACCTGGTTCTTTAGTAAAAATTGCATTTGTATATTTTTTTTGTAATAGTTCTAGTTGTGTTGATTTTCCTGCAGTATCAATACCTTCTACTACTACATACATTTTAAAACTTCTTTAGGTACTAAGTGTTGGAATTTCCCATCGAATCTTATTATTTCTCTTACAATTGTAGATGAAACAAAGGCATTTTCAAGTGTTGGCATTAGATACAAAGTTTCAATTTTATCATTTATTGAAGCATTAGCATAACCCATTTGAAGTTCAAATTCAAAATCAGAAACTGCTCTTAATCCCCTAATAATAGTATTTACATTTAATTGTGTTGCTAAATCAACAAGTAATGTATCAAATCCTTCAACTCTAACGTTAGTTAGATGTTGTGTTGCTACATGAGCGAATTGAACTCTTTGTTCATGTGAGAACATAGGACCTTTTCTTTCACTTTTTGCAACTGCAATTATCACTTCATCAAATATATTAGCAGCACGACTGATAATATCTAAATGACCGTTTGTAATGGGGTCAAATGTTCCACTATATATTGCTTTTCTATAAGATTCTCTATCTTTAATATCTTTTGCCATTTTATTTCCATCTCTCATATAGGTTATTATCAATTTTTAATAAATCAAACCATTTTCCAATTAAAAAACTTTCCATTTCTTCCAAGCTTTGTTGATTTGAATAGTATCCAACAATTGGAGGTGCTATAGTAACGCCTAAATTAGATAGTTTTAGCATGTTTTCTAAGGCTATTGAATTCAAAGGCATTTCTCTTGGAGCTAAGATAATATCTCTATTTTCTTTTAACATAACTGTAAATGCTCTTGTAATTAGTGAGTCTGAAATTCCTACTGCACATTTTGCAAGTGTATTCATCGAACATGGAAGTATAATCATTTTATCAACTTCAAATGAACCTGAGGCTATTGGCGCTGCTATATTCGAATCTAAAAATATTTTTACGTTTGAATGTTCTTTAAAAGTTTCTTTTACAGATATTCCATTTTCTAGTTTTAATGCAATTTTTGCACTTTTTGATAGTACTAAAAAAACTTCAATATTTGAAGGAAGTTTTTTAACAAAATTAAGTCCCAAACTAGCACCGCTAGCTCCTGAGATGGCAACAGTGATTTTCATAAGATACCTCTTATTATTTTATATTTAAAAAGATAATATCAAAAAAAGGCTTTTAATTCAAATTGTATAAGTGTATGTGTTAATACATAATTAATAAACTGAGCTTTTGTAGTCTTTGTCTTAAAAATTTAATATAATGTTAAGTTTTATTGTTATAACATTTTGTATAAACTTTAAATATATATAATAAAACACTATGTACTTATATATATTAAGTAATATACTTAATGTTAAGGATAATACCATGTCAAATATTTTCACATATCACAGACTAAATAAAAATAATGAAAAATATACAGAAGAACAAAAAGATATATTAAATAATTATGTAAAAAAACATAACTATAATATTTATAAAAGTATTAAGATAGATATTAGTGTTCCAAATGATGAAAAGAACATTTTGGAATTACTAAAAAATTGTGAAAAAAACTCTACAATTATTGTTTATGATTTAAATGTTTTTGGAAGAACTATTGAAACAATATTAGAGATTGTAAAATTTTTATTATCTAATAAAATTAAGATTTTAGTAATCAACCAAAACCTTGAATTAGTTGATGATAAAGATATGTTAACTCAAATGATTTTAGGAATGATTTCTATGACTATTGGATTAGAAAAAGACTTAATGAGTTTAAGAACAAAAGAAGCTTTAACTGCAAAAAAACTTTCAGGTGTTAGTTTAGGAAAACCTGTTGGAACTATTCAAAAATCTAAGTTTGATAAACAAAGAGATAAAATTGAAGAGTTACTTTCTGTTGGATTATCTGTTAGAAAAATAGCAAAACTTTTAGGTTATAACAATCATATTGGTTTAAATAATTATGTTAAAAAAAGGAATATTAGACAAAATTTGCCTAATACCCTTGATATAGCAAGTTAGCTACATCAAGGAGTTTATCCTTGATTTTTGTTTACTTTATATTTAATTATTATTTATAATAGTTATATATACTTATATATACTTTTATAAATAAAATAAGGACAATTAAATGATAAATATCTTGATGATAGAAGATGATCCTGAATTTTCAGTTTTTTAGGTGAATATTTATAAAAATATAATGTAAAAATCACTAATTTTGAAGATCCTTATTTAGACTTAAGTGCAGGTATTTCATCTTATGATTTATTAATACTTGATTTAACACTTCCTCTAATTGATGGACTTGATGTATGTAAAGAAGTGTCTTCTAAATACGATATTCCAATTATTATATCAAGTGCTAGAAGTGATGTTACTGATATAATAATGGGTTTATAAATTGGTGCAGATTATTATCTCCCTAAACCATATGATCCAAAAGAAATGTATGCGGTTATTCAAAGTTTATTAGACGAGTTAATAAAAGTACTAATACTGCAAAAATCGAAGAAAAAAGTGATTTTATTCTAGATAAAAATAAGCAAGAAATATTGTTTAATAATGAAGAATTGACTTTAACTCAAGTAGAATTTTAAATTTTTAAGTTCATTAATTCAAAATAAAAGTGCAATTGTATCTAGAGAACAAATAGTAAATGAATGTTCAAGTTTAAGCGATAGTTATAGTAAAAGTTTAGACGTAATTAATTGATTACGATAAAAGCAAGATTATAAAGAAATATGAAATTACAATAAAGTTTCTAAATATCTAAGAGATCAAAGTATGGAAAAAGTTGAAGTAATTAGATACATAGAAACTTTATCTTTTGAAATAAGTAATGATCCTAAGTTTATAATAGATAAAATTGAGAATGTTTGCTCAAAAAGAGGATTTGAAGTTTATAGATATGAAAACTCTCATTATTTAGATTTTGTAGGTCCTACTTTTAGAATACTTTTTAAAGATTTACGAAATTTTAATTTTTCATATACTCCCTATATTATTTTCTTATCTTTATTTGCTTTTCTAATTTTTTTATATGTATGGTTAATAAAAAGTTTAAAACCATTAAATGAACTTAAAAATAATATTAAAAATTTTTCTAAAAAGTGATTTGACAATTTTAAAATAATCACCAAATAGTTTTCATGCTTTATACTCACTTCATATAAGTTATAGTAAAATAACGAATATTTATACACATGGAGACAATATGAAAGTTTTATTAATTAAAGATGTACAAGGTACAGGAAAAGCTGGTGAAGTAAAAGAAGTTAAAGATGGATATGGAAAAAACTTTCTAATTGGTAAAGGTTTAGCTTTACATGCAACAAATGCAGTAATTGCAAAGTATAACGCTGAGAAAAAAAGACAAGATGCAAAAGAAGCGCAAGAAATTGCAGATGCAAAAGAATTAGCAGAAAAATTAAATTCTACAAAACTTACAATTAAACATAAAATTGGTGCAAATGGACATTTAATTGGTTCAGTTACTAACAAAGAAATTGCTGAAGAATTAAATAAACAATTTACAATTGAACTTGATAAAAAGAATCTTTCTTTAGATAAAAAAATCAAAGCTGAAGGTACATTCGAAGTTGATTGTAAATTAGGACATGGTGTTCATGCAAATTTAGAAGTTATAATTATTGGAGAATAATCATAATGTTTGATGCTACTACGATACTTGCTTACAAAGGTAAAAACAAAGCTGTGATTGGAGGTGACGGTCAAGTTACTTTCGGTAATACAGTTTTAAAAGGTAATGCTACAAAAATCAGAAAACTTTATAAAGACCAAATTCTTTCAGGGTTTGCAGGAAGTACTGCTGATGCTTTTAATCTTTATGATATGTTTGAAACTCATTTAGAAAGTACTAAAGGTGATTTGTTAAAAGCTGTTATTGCATTTTCAAAAGAGTGGAGAAAAGATAAAGTTCTAAGACGTCTTGAAGCTATGATGATTGTACTTAATAAAGATCACATTTTTATATTAAGTGGAAATGGTGATGTTGTTGAACCTGAAGATGGATGTATTGCTTCTATTGGTTCAGGTGGAAACTTTGCTATTTCAGCTGCAAGGGCTCTTGCTAAGCATTCAGATTTAGATGAAGAAGCTGTAGTAAAAGAATCACTAATGATTGCAGGTGAACTTTGTATTTATACAAATCAAAATATTAAATTATTAAAATTAGAGGATTAAAAAAGTATGGATTTAACACCAAAACAAATTGTTGCATACTTAGATGATTATATTATTGGGCAAAATAATGCTAAAAAAACAATTGCATTAGCTTTAAGAAATAGATATAGAAGAATGAAAGTTGAGCCTGTTTTACAAGAAGAAATCATGCCAAAAAATATTCTTATGATTGGAAGTACTGGTATTGGTAAAACAGAAATTGCAAGACGACTTGCAAAAATGATGTCTTTACCTTTTGTAAAAGTTGAAGCTAGTAAATATACTGAAGTTGGTTTTGTTGGACGTGATGTTGAATCAATGATTAGAGATTTAGTTTATGAATCAATAAATATTGTAACACGTGAATATGAAGATAAAATCAAAGATAAAATTGAAGCTGAAGTTCATAGAAAGATTATTGAAATTTTAGTTCCACCACTTCCTACAAGTGCTAGTGAAAATGCAAAAGAATCTTTTATCAAAACTTATAATGTAATGGAAAAGAAACTTTTAGATGGATCTTTAGATGATAAAAAAATTGAAATAGAAGTTCCTAAAAAAGCTCATGTAGAAATTTTAGATTCAAATATGCCAATGGATATGAGTTCTATGCAAGAAAGTCTTAATAAAATGCTAGGTGGTTTAAATAAAGATAAAATCAAAAAAGAAGTTAGTATTAAGGATGCAAGAATTCTTTTAAAAGATGTAGCCAGTGATAATCTTCTTGATCAAGAAGCTATAAAAATTGAAGCACTTAAAAGAGCACAAAATGGTGGAATTATTTTTCTAGATGAAATTGATAAAATAGCAACTAGTTCTAAAGGTCAAAATCAAGATCCTTCAAAAGAAGGCGTTCAAAGAGATTT
>CALKDR010000045.1 GCA_938084175.1 uncultured Campylobacterales bacterium | reverse complement strand
ATGGATTCGAACCATCGGCCACCTCCTTAAAAGGGAGATGCTCTACCAGCTGAGCTAACGGGTCACTATTATCTTAAGAATATTTTCTTAAAATGGAGTGGAATTATAATAGATTTATTTTTATTTGTCAATAGTTTTTTGTATAAATTTATAAATTTTTGAAAGCCCTGTTTTAGCTGCTTGAATTTGCACTTCTTCTCTTGAACCTTCGAAGTGATGTATATCTATTATTTTTTTGTTCTCAGGCCCTATACAACCTATTACTACTGTACCAACTGGCTTATTTTTTGAGCCTCCTGATGGACCTGCAATTCCTGAAACTGCAATAGCATATTGTGCATCAAATTTCTTAACAATAGCATCTAACATTTGACTTACAACTTCAACACTAACTGCTCCATATTTTTCAAGTACTTTATTTTCTACATTTAGTTCTTTATTTTTAATATTATTTGAATAGCTTACAATTGAACCATTAAATATATCTGAAGAATTTGGTATTTTTGTAATCATATGAGCTATTAATCCACCCGTACATGATTCTGCTGTAGTAATTGATTGTTTATGAACTCTTAGTTTATCTTGAAGTTCTTGCATACTTGTATTATTGAATATCTCATCATACATTTATTTTACCTTAGTGAAATAAAAATAAGAGGAGTCCTCTTATTTTATGATATTAAACTGGTTCTGGATCAGTTAAATCTGCTAAGAATTGTTCTTCATTAAACTCTAAGTTTAAGTAGTCACAAATTACTTGAATATCTCTTTGTGCATTTCCAAGACATGAAGTTGCACCTGGAGATGGAGTCATATTAAAGATAATACCATTACCTTCACTTAATGAAGCCTCACCAAGCATTAATTTTTGCTCTTTTTTATCTAGAACTTGAGGTCTCACCCCTCCAAATCCTTTTGCATATTCAATATCGTCTTTAGTTAATGATGGAACAATTTTTTGTGCATCTTTAACAAATAGACCTTTATTAATTCCAGGAACTTCAAATAAGAAGTTTTTGAATACATAATTTCTGATTTCTGAATCTTTTAATAAATCCCAGAATATTTTAAATACACTTCCATCAATATTCATTGTTTTTAAACATTGTCCCATTGATTTAAGCCCTTTGTATCTTTCTAATACGCCAAGTGCAAGTGCTGTTGGCCCAAATCTTGTTTTACCATCTTCTAAGATATCTGGATCACCATGTAATGCTGCAAATGGTAATTTATCATTTTGTACCATATAAACTTTACCATTTAAGAATTCACCTGAAGTAATATAGAATGATCCTGCCATTGATAAAGATCCCATATGTTTACCGTAACCCATTTTATGAGCTAAGTATAATGAGTGAGCACCTGCATTTACTACAACAAAATCAGCTGTATAAACAGTACCATTAACAGTTGTTAATTTATATTTATCACCAATTTGTTCAATATCTTCTACTTCAGAGTTATAAAAAATATCAGTTGTTTTTGATTCATCTGCTCTTTGTCCTTCTTTTGCTAGTTCTTCTGTCATTTCACCATAATCAACAGTAGTGTACTCATCCTTAGCACCCATTGCAACAATTGGTTCTGGTCTATCTTTTGTTTGTTCTTTATCAGCATAAACTAGTTTAGGCTCTAGTTCTCTAAGCTTTTCTTTATCCCATAATTCTAAATAAGGAAATAATTCTTTGAATTCATTATATCTGTTTGTAATGAATTCTACTTCTTCTTTTCCTACACCTAATGCCATTTTTTGGTGTTTAAACATGATTTTATCTTCTAGACCATATTGTAAACAGAATTTTTCTATCATTTTCGCAGTTCTTTTAGTTACAAGAGCTTTTTCTAAAGTATAGTTTGTCTCAATATCACCAACGTGAATAGTTTGAGAGTTACTTGAACCTTTAGAGTTTAATGTAGCTAATGCTTCATATTTTTCAAGCATACAAATATTTTTTGCTGTAGAATATTTAGCTAATTCATAAAATAATGCAGCTCCAGAAATTCCTCCACCAACAATAACTACTTCATAATGTTTTTCGTTCATTTATACTTCCTATATATTGTTTAATTATCAAAAAATTTTAGCACATCATAGTTATAGTTAAGCTAAATAAAATTATAAAATGTGCAGTAAATTTATAAAGTATAGAGTTTGGTAACACCTTCTACTTATGTACAAAATAATTATTGTACATTTTTTGTACACCTTGTTCCAAAATTTATTTTTCCAAGGTTTAGATAATAATAGTTTTAAAAATATTTAGTTATAATCTACGATTTAAATGAAGAATATAAATATTGATAATTGAAGGTATTATAAAAATGGATTATAAAGATAGTTTACTATTACCAAAAACTGCGTTTCCAATGAGAGGGAATCTTCCTCAAAATGAACCAAAAAAGTATAAGCAATGGGATGAACAAAAAGTTTATGACAAGATGAAAAAGAATAGAGAAGGTGCTGCTTCTTTTACATTACATGATGGACCTCCATATGCAAATGGTCATATCCATATTGGTCATGCCTTGAATAAAATCTTAAAAGATATTATAAATAAATTTCACTATTTCGATGGTAAATCAATTAGATATGTTCCGGGTTGGGATTGTCATGGTCTACCAATTGAGCAAAAAGTTGAAGAAAAAATTGGAAGTACAAAAAAGAAAGAACTTCCAAAATCTAAATTAAGACAACTGTGTCGTGATCATGCTGGAAGATTTGTTGATATTCAAAAAGATGAATTCAAAAAATTAGGTGTTATTGCTGATTGGGAAAATCCATATTTAACAATGGATTTTAAATTTGAAGCTAATATTTTTAGAGAACTTTGCGCAATTGCTAAGCAAGGTTTATTAATTCAAAGATCTAAGCCAGTTTACTGGTCATGGGCTGCCCAAACAGCACTTGCAGAAGCTGAAGTTGAACATGAAGATAAAGTATCTCCATCAATTTATGTTGCATTTAAACATGAAACAATTGATGCAAGTGTAATTATTTGGACTACAACTCCTTGGACACTTCCTGCAAATACGGGTATTTCTTTAAATGGTGAAGAAGAGTATGTATTAACTGACGATAAATTTATTGTTGCAAAAAAACTTTACAACTCTTTAATAGAAAATGAAGTAATTTGCGGAAAAGTTGTTAAAGATATTAATCCAAATGATCTAGAAAATACTTATGCAATTAACCCATTAAACGATAGAAGGTCTAAAATTATTTTAGGTGAACATGTAATGATGGATAGTGGTTCTGGTGCTGTTCATACAGCTCCTGGACATGGTGAGGATGATTATAAAGTAGGGTTAAAATATGACCTTGAAGTTATTATGCCTGTTGACGCTTTTGGAAAATATGATCAAACAATTGTAAGAGAGAAACTTTTTAGAGATACAGATAAATACTTAGGTATTAATGTATTTAAAGCAAATGAACCAATTTTAGAAGAATTAGGTGATGCTTTATTAAAAAGAATTGATATTACACACTCATATCCACATTGTTGGAGAACACATACGCCAATTATTTTTAGAGCTACTAAACAATGGTTTATCTCTATTGATGATGAGTATGGAAAAGAGAAAAAAACACTTAGAGAAAACGCTCTTAAAATTGTAGAAGATTTAACTTTCTATCCTGAATGGGGAAGAAATAGATTAAAAGCAATGTTAGATGGACGTCCTGATTGGTGTATATCTAGACAAAGAGATTGGGGTGTTCCAATTGCATTCTTTAGAAATAAAGTTACTGATGAGATTATCTTTGATGAAGAGATTATGAATCATACAGCGAAAATCTTTGAAGAAAAAGGTTGTGATGCTTGGTATGATTTAGATATTCAAGAATTATTACCTGAAAATTCAGGACTAAATGCTGCTGATTTAGAAAAAACTACTGATATTTTAGATGTATGGTTTGATTCAGGTTCTACACAAAATGCAGTTTTAAGAAGCGGAAATTATGATGCTGGTACTTTCCCTGCTGATATGTATTTAGAAGGAAGTGATCAACATAGAGGTTGGTTCCAATCTTCACTTTTAACTACATTAGCTTCAAGTGAAATTGCGCCTTATAAATCAGTTTTAACTCATGGATTCACTGTTGATGAAAAGGGTGAAAAAATGTCTAAATCAAAAGGAAATGTTGTTGCACCTGATAAGGTTATGAAACAATATGGTTCTGAGATTTTAAGACTATGGGTTGCTATGAGTGATTATCAAAGTGATTTAAAAATTTCTGATAATATTTTAAAACAAAATGCAGAACTTTACAGAAAAATTAGAAATACAGCTAGATTCTTACTTGCGAATGTTTCTGATTTAGAAGAGATTATTTCTGTTGATAAAATGGGTCCATTAGATAAATGGGTTCTTTCTCGTGCAAAATCTGTATTTGATGAAATTGAAGAGTCTTTTAGAGTTTATGAATTCTCTAAAGGTTTAAATAAATTAAATAACTTCTTAGTTGTTGATTTATCTGGTATTTATTTAGATGTTTGTAAAGATAGATTATATTGTGATGATAAAAATGATATTCATAGACTTGCATCTCAAAGTGCGATGGCATTAATAGCAAAAAAATTAATTTCTACATTAGCTTGTATCTTAACTTATACAATGGATGAGTTATTATCTTTTGCACCAGCATTTTTAAAAGAAGATTGTAAAGATATTTTTGATTACAAAAAAGTTGAATTAGAAGAAGTTGAAGTTTCTATTAATGCAGAAACATTATTATTAGCAAAAGAGAAATTCTCTGAAATCAAAGATTCATTAAGTAAAGAAAAAGTGATTAAATCTACTCTAGAATTAGATATGTATACTAATAATACAGATATTTTAGCTTTAGACAATACTGAAGCCTCAGATTGGTTCTTAGTTTCTTCTATAAAAAAAGAAAAACAAGACTCTGAAGTTTTAGGTTCATTTGAAATTGATGGAAGTGTTTTTGAAGTTTATAAAGCAGCTATGCATAAATGTCCAAGATGTTGGAAATTTACATCAACAAAAGAAGATTGTCTTTGTTCAAGATGTGAAGAAGTAATGAGTTAGGACGTAATAATGTTTCAAGAAGAAGTTACATTAACATTTATATTTCAAACAATAGGTGCAATTTTAGCACTTACTACTCTTGGAATATATCTAGTAAAAATAAAAGCAAAGAAGGAAAAATAAATGATGCCATTTACTGATGAAGACTTACAAGCCCCTGTAAGTTCAATTATAAAAACAAAAATTGCTCCAATGTTAGCAAGAGATGGTGGTGCTATTGAATTATTAACTATTAAAGATGCAAGAGTATTTATACAATTACAAGGTTCTTGTGTTGGTTGTAGTGCAAGTTCTAGTACTTTAAAATATATTGTAGAAAAAGAATTGAAATCTGCAATACATCCTGACCTAGATATTGTAAATGTACCACATGGAATGGAAGACAAACTAGAGGAACTTTAATGATAAACGAAAGTAGATTATTAAATGAAGCTAATAGATCTTTTTTAGAAAAAGACTTTGAAAAAGCTTTATTTAAATATTCTCAATTATCATCAAATTTTAAAGAAAATAAAGAATACCCAATTTATGCATTGTTTTGTGACATTGCAAGCGAAGACGAAGATAAAGCCTTATCTCTTTATGACTATTTTTCTGTTGTAAAAGAAGATAGTTTGGATGAAGCTATTGCTTATGTTGAAGACATTGTTGATGCATATGATGGTGATATTGATAAAATGATGGAAGTGCTTAAAGATTTAAGTCTTTCAACAGTTGATGCTTTAGATGCTATTAAATATGAAGATTTTAAAAAATTAATAAATGCTAGAGGTTCTTTTAGAATCGCTTTTGAAGATATTATGTTTTCTACAAAAGTAGCTATTGAAAATAAAGATGATTTTTTTGATTTTGTAACGAAATTAATTGATAATGATTTTAATACAACTGCTTATACATACCTAGATGGATTCAATGAATATTTTTCATATGATGAAGAAATTGAAAAATTATACAAAAGATTAGAAGAGAAAAATTTTGCAACTAACAATCAACAATAAAGTATTTACAGATAACTCAAATGAAGCAAATGAAAATGTTGCTTTTGTACTTTCTTCTCATAATGAAAGATTTAAACAATCAGCTATTAATAACTCTTGTAGTGAAATTATAAATTCAAGTGATTTAAAAAATTATCTAGATATGTCAAGTATTAAAATAATTGGAATCACAGGAACTAATGGTAAAACTACAACTGCTGCTGCTATTTATTCTATAATTTTAGATTTAGGATATAAAGTTGCACTTCAAGGAACTAGAGGTTTTTTTATAAATGATGAAAGAATTGAAGACTATTCTCTAACAACTCCAATGCAACTTGGAAACTTCTCTCATATACAAAAAGCTATGCAAAATGATTGTGACTTTTTTATTATGGAAGTAAGTTCTCATGCGATACAGCAAAAAAGAACAGAAGGTTTAACTTTTGAGCTTAAAATTCATACAAATATCACCAGAGATCATTTAGATTATCATAAAACCATAGAGGAATATATAAACATCAAAAATTCATTTTTTTCTGATGATACAAAAAAACTTATCAATAAAGATGACAAAATTGTAAAATATAATGCTAAAAATGGTTATGCTTACTCATTAGATGATCCATCAACTTATAAAGTTGGAGCATATTCTTTTAAAGATGGTATGCATGTAATGTTTTCATATTTTGGAGAAATGCACTCTTTTTCATCTTCTATGATGGGTATATTTAATGTATATAATTTAATGGCTGCATTAAGCGCTGTTCATATAGTTACATCAAAACCCTTAGATGAAATTTGTGAAGCTCTTGAGAATTTTGCAGGGGTTAGTGGACGAATGGAAATTATAAGTGATGTGCCTCTTGTAATTGTAGATTTTGCTCATACTCCTGATGGAATGAAAGAGGTTCTACAAAGTTTTGCTCATAAAGATATTATTTGTGTCTTTGGAGCAGGTGGAGATAGAGATCAAGACAAGCGTCCACTTATGGGACAAGTTGCAGCTAATTATGCAAAACATATTATTGTAACTAGTGATAATCCTAGATTTGAAGATCCTGATTTAATTATTGGAGATATTTTAAAAGGTATTAAAAATCATCAAAGTGTTTTAGTTGACGTTAATAGAAAAGAAGCTATTAAAAAAGCAATAGATTTAGCAGATGAAAACTCAGTAGTATTAGTCCTTGGAAAAGGTGATGAGGCAGCTCAAATAATTTATGATAAAAAACTTCCATTTTCTGATAAAGAAGAGATTTTAAAATACTTAAATAAATAGTATGTTTAATGATTTTTTAAAGTTTGATACAACTTTTGCAACAAGACTAAAAGATTTTAAATCTTGGCATAAAGGAATTGAACACTTCGGCTTTTGGGCTATTGAAGTATCTACTCTTTCTTGTTTAGATGAAATAAAAAAACACCAAGAACATCTAAAATATAAATTACATGCTGATTATTCAAGACAAGCTCATATTACTTTACAAGCATCAGGATTATTATGTGAAGATTTTTTCTCAAAAGAGCAGATAAAAAATCAAGTTTTGGAACTAAAAAAGAATAATATAAAATGCTTTCCTCTAATCCTAAGTACTTGTAATAGTTTTTCTACTTGTCCTTATTTAATAGTTAAAGATTCATTTTCTAACTTAACTACCATTAGACAGACTTTGAATAGTATTTCTAATGAAAATAAACTTTCTGTGTATACTCCGCATATTACTTTAGGATTTTATAATAATGAGTATAATACATCAGATATTGTAAAAAATATTTCGAGTATTAACTCACTAGAAGTAGAGTTTATGGTAAATGAAATTGTATTTGCTCAATATAAAACTAAAGAAATTCAAGGTCCTTATGAAGTTCTTCATCGTATTAAATTAGGTGCTTAAAATTTTATTCTTTATTTTTTAAGTATAAAAACAAAATCAAAAATAAAACAGCAAAAAATAGAGGATAAAAGAAAAGATAATCTTTTAAAATTATCTTATTTTGATCAATTTTTGATTTTTCTAGTTTGTTAATATCTTCATATATAGTAAATAAATCTTCTTTTGAATATGCTGTATAAGATTTTGCATTTGATTGTGTTGATATTTCATTTAAAACAAATCTATTTGAATTTCCAATTCCAATTGTATATGCTTTTATATCATATTTTTTTAGTAGTTTTATTACAATTTTTAGAGGAATTTTACTTGCTGTATCTTCTCCATCACTTAAAAGTATAATTACATTAGATTTAGCTTTTTTATTTTTTAAGATGTTTACACTTCTTGCTATTGAGTCAATTAAAGCAGTATTATTGCCTGCCATTCCCACTTCTAAATAATCAATTATTTCTCTTTGTGCATTTTTATCAAAGCTCAAAGGACTAGCCAACATAACTGAATCTCCAAATATTACTAATCCAATATTATCAACTGCTCTTTTTTGAATAAAGTCTTTAACTATATCTTTTACAACATCAAATCTATTTTTACTTTTATCGTCTTTATCCAAATCATTATATCTCATTGAACCACTAGCATCAAGATTTAATAAAATATTTATTCCATCATTTTTTATAAGTTGTGTATCTTGTTCTTTTATTGGTGAGGCTAGTGCGATTATGGAAAGCGTAATAATAAGAAACTTTAATATATTTATAATGGTATTTGATTTTTGATTTGATTGCTCAAAAATATTTAAATGTGGAATATAATAAGATGGACTTTTTGCTTTACAGTAAATTGAACAAATTATAAAAAGTACAATAAGTAGTAGAATATATGGGAATTCAAAAGAAATTTGATTAAACATCAATTATTCCTAAAAGAGTATTTAGCTTATTTTTACATTCTGTATTTATATTTGCTACATCTTTTTTGTATTTAAACTCATCTAAATCATTTATTAATTCATTTGCTAATATTTTCTCTCTATCACTTTTTATTAATAAGCGTAAGTTTTTGGTAATTAAATAAGCATCTTTTTTTGCATTCTTGTAATTGATATTTTTTAAAGCATCAAAATATAATTTTCTTTGATTTACTTTTTTATTTTTGAAATATTTTAGAATATAAATAATGATAATAAAAAAAATCAATAATGAAAAAAAAACTAATGCATAATAAATAAATATTGAATTATCAGGAATTTTTACAATATCTTTTATATCATGTAATTTTGCACTTATATCTTCATTCATTATTTCAATAATCCTATTAATTTTTTTGTAAGATCTTCATGTGTGTAAATTTTTACAAATCTGATTGCATTATCTTGTAAATGAGTAAATAATTTATGGTCATTCTCTTTTACTTTTTTTATATAATTAATAACAGTATCTTTATTTAACACACCTTCAAAGTTTTTATTTGTACTTGGGTCATTAAAGTTTACACTTCCTAATTCACTTGGTTTCTCTTCAAATTTATCTCTGACAATTATTAAAAATATTTCATGTTTTTTTGATAAAAGCTTTAAATCAAGTTCATTAATATCAAAAAAATCTCCAATTAAAAAAATTATAGATTTGTGATGAATAGTATTAAATAAATCATTCATAATAAAAGGATAATTAATATCTTTACCTATTACATTATAATTATATATTTGTTCTGCCATAAAATTTACATTAAATATTTTTTTGGATTTTTTTGTACAAAGTTCACATGTTTCATTTGCAATATATGAAGCAAAAGGGTCACCTTGTTTTACGCAAATAAAACCTAAAATAGCTGCAATTTCAGTAATCACATCTTTTTTGAATTTTTTGCTTCCAAAATAAGTTGAACCATTTAATAAAGATACAATTTTGATATTCAATTCTTTTTGGGAATGAAAAACTTTTACATATGGTTTTTGCATTTTTGCACTTATTACCCAATCAATATTTTTCACATCTTCACCATACTCATACTCTTTTAATTCACAAAAATCATATCCCTCTCCTTTTTGGAAAGAGACGTTATTTCCAATTATTTCAGAAAAAACTTGTTTTTTTGTTTTTATGAGTATTTTTTTTAAGGCTTGATTCATTGTCTAAGGAATATCTACTTTTTCAATAATTGTTTGAATAATAGAATCTACAGAAATTTCTTTAGCTTGTGCTTCATATGTTAAAATTATTCTATGTCTTAATACATTTTTTATAACCATAGTAATATCAAGTGGAGATACAAAATCATTTCCTCTAATAAAAGCATTTGCTTTTACAGCTTTAAACATATCAATTGTAGCTCTTGGACTTGCTCCAAAATGTATTAAATCACTTAACTCTTCTAAGTTATAATCTTTTGGATTTCTTGATGCATCTATAATATCTACGATGTACTCTTCAAGCTCTTTATCAATATGTATATTTTGTACCTCATTTTTCAATAAATCTAAAGTTTGTTTATCTATTACTTTTGAAATTTCTTCAAATGAATTCATAGTAACTTTTTTAGCTATTTCATACTCTTCTTCTTTATTGTTATAATTAACAACTATTTTGAACATAAATCTATCAAGCTGTGCTTCAGGAAGTGTATATGCACCTTCTTGCTCTATTGGATTTTGAGTAGCAAGTACTAAAAAAGGAGTGTCAACTTTAAAAGAATCATCTGCAATTGTTACTTGTCTTTCTTGCATAACTTCAAGAAGTGCTGATTGTACTTTTGCAGGAGCTCTATTTATCTCATCTGCTAATAAAAGGTTTGTAAAAATAGGACCTCTTTTTATTTTAAACTCAGCAGTTTTCATATCATAAATTTGTGCACCAATAATATCACTTGGTAATAAATCAGGAGTAAATTGAACCCTTTTAAAATCCAAATCAATTGCATCTGCTACTGCTTTTACAGCTGTTGTTTTAGCAAGTCCTGGAACACCTTCTAGTAATATATGTCCTGAAGTAAGTAATCCTATGATAATAGAATCAATCATCTCTTCTTGTCCTATTACACCTTTATTGATTTCTTTTTTTAAGTTTATAAGTTTGTCATGAAGACTCAAGTTTCGTCCTTGATTTTTTTGATTATCCATTTTAGCGTATTACTTATAAATAAAATTTAAATTGGAAATTTATTTAACTTTTTTGTTATATAGAATAAAGCTTTATATTGTAGAATCAATAAACTATTTAAGGATATTTAATGGGCGAAAAGAAAAGTGATAAATTAGCGGTACTAATTGATGCAGATAATGCGCAAGCTTCAATAATTGCGGAATTATTAGCAGAAGTTTCAAAATTTGGAACAGCAAGTATTAAAAGAGCATATGGAGATTGGACTACGCCTAATTTAAAAAAGTGGAAAGACTACTTACATAAACATGCCATACAACCTGTACAGCAGTTTTCATATACAAGTGGAAAAAATGCAACAGATTCTTCACTTATAATTGATGCTATGGATATTCTACATGAGAGTGAACTTGATGGTTTTTGTTTAATCTCTTCAGATAGTGATTTTACAAGACTTGCAACAAGAATCAGAGAAGCTGGTTTAGTTGTTTATGGTTTTGGTGAGAAAAAAACGCCTGAAGCTTTTATTGCAGCTTGTGATAAGTTTGTATTTACTGAAATATTACGAGAGAAAGATGTTCCAACTCAAAAAAGCGAATCAAATACATCAAAATTAAGACCTATTATTGTTGCAGCAATTAATGCAGTATCAAAAGATGATGGTTGGGCAAGACTATCTAATGTTGGTGCATATATAAGTAAAAACAATCCTTCTTTTGATCCACGTAATTATGGATATGAAAAACTCGGTAAATTAATTTATGATTTAAACTATATATTAGTTGATGAAAGAGAGTTTAATGACCACTCTTCTAATGTACATATTTATGTAAAAATAAGATAAAAGAATTGCTTAAACAAACTTTAAAATTACTTTAGATAAAATCACGGTTCTAATTTCATATTAGAAACCTCACATGTATCATTCCTGGTATGAGTTGTGCGAAAGCATTAAGGGATACAGAGGCTAAACTCAAATTTAAAATATACAAGGAAATTGTCATGGTTACAATGAAAGATTTATTAGAATGTGGTGTACACTTCGGTCACCAAACTAGAAGATGGAATCCAAAAATGAAAAAATTCATTTTCGGTGTAAGAAAAAATATTTATATTATTGACTTACAAAAAACTTTAAGATACTTCAGATACACATATAATGTAGTAAGAGATAGAGCTGCTGATGGTCAAACTATGATCTTCGTAGGTACTAAAAAACAAGCTTCTGAAGCTGTTAAAAGAGCTGCAGAGAATTGTAACATGCCGTACGTTAACCATAGATGGTTAGGTGGAATGTTAACTAACTACGGAACAATTAAAAAATCAATTAGAAAATTAGAAATCATCAAAAAAATGAGAGAAGAAGGTCAATTAGACTTACTTACTAAAAAAGAAGCATTAATGCTTACTAGAAAAGAAACTAAGTTAGAATTATACCTTGGTGGAATCAAAGAAATGCATACTATTCCAGACATGATGTTTGTATTAGATGCTGTTAAAGAAAAAATTGCTATTCAAGAAGCAAGAAGATTAGGAATTACTGTTGTAGCTCCTTTAGATACTAACTGTGATCCTGATGTAGTTGACTTACCAATTCCAGGTAATGATGATGCAATTAGATCAATTCAATTATTCTGTAACGAAATGGCTGCAGCAATGAATGAAGGTAAAGCATCTAGAGAAGAAGTAGTTGAAGAAGAAGCACCAGTATCAGAAGAAGAAGCAGCAGAAGTTGTTGCAGAAGCTGTAACTGAAGGTGCAACTGAAGCAAAAACAGAGGAAGCATAATTATGGCAGGGGCAACTCCTAAATTAATTAAAGAATTAAGAGAAAAATCTGGTGCAGGTATGCTTGATTGTAAAAAAGCTCTTAATGAATGTGAAGGTAACATTGAAGAAGCAATTAAATTTTTAAGAGAAGCAGGTTTATCTAAAGCTGCTAAGAAATCTTCAAATGTAGCAGCTGAAGGGATTATTACTATTTTAGTTAATGATAATAACACTAAAGCTACTATGACTGAAGTTAACTCTCAAACAGATTTCGTTGCTAAAAATGAGCAATTCCTTGGTTTAACTAATGGAATTACTGCACATGCACAAGAAAACGATATCAACGATGCTGAAGCTTTAGCTGCTTCAACTATCGAAGGTAAAGATTTCCCAACTTATTTAAACGAAAAAATTGCAATCATTGGTGAAAACTTAGTTGCAAGAAAAGTTACTAATGTTGAAGGTACTGTTGTAAACGGTTATGTTCACTTAGGTAAAGTTGGTGTTATTTTAGCTGCTAAATGTGATGAAGCTGCTAAAGAAAAAACTGTTGATTTATTAAAAAAAGTTGCAATGCATGCAGCTTCAATGAAACCAACTGTTATTTCTTACAATGATTTAGATCCTGCTTTTATTGAATCTGAAAATAAGGCAATTATTGCTGATATTGAAAAATTAAACATTGAGTTACATAGACTTGGTAAACCAGAAAAAAATATTCCTGAGTTTGTTTCAAGAGTTCAATTAACTGAAGAAGCAGTTTCTACTGCTGAAGCTGCTATGAAAGAAGAATTATTAGCTCAAGGTAAACCTGAGAAAATTATTGGAAACATCGTTAAAGGTAAAATTGCTAGATGGATTGAAGATAACTCTCAATTAGATACTGCTCACGCATTATTATCTCAAAAATACGTTATGGATGACTCAATGACTGTTGAAGAAGCTATTAAAGCTTGTGATGCATCAATTGAATTAACTACTTACGTAAGATTTGAGTTAGGTGATGGTATTGAGAAAAAAGAAGAAGACTTTGCTGCAGAAGTTGCTGCACAAATGGCTAAATAGTTTATTTAAATTATTTAAACTTCTTTAATATTAAAGGATCAAAACTATGGGTGAAAAACATTCAAAAAAGTCACTCATAGCTGATGATCTTTTATTACAAGCTAATAACATATCTCACAAGTTCGATTATGAACTTTTTAATAACATTACATTATCACTAAAAAAACAAGAATCAATTGCAATTATCGGAATGAGTGGTAGTGGAAAATCTACGCTTCTTAATATTCTTAGTTCGCTATTAGAACCTGTATCAGGTCAAGTGTTATTTGAGAATAAAGAAATATACTCTTTAAAACAAAAAAAGATTTTAGATATAAGAAGAAAAGATTTTGGTATAATTTTCCAGGCACATTATCTTTTTCGTGGTTTTTCTGCAAATGAAAATTTAGATATTGCTACACTTTTAAGTGGCGAAGAATTATCGCAAGAATTATTAACAGATTTAAAAATAGATCATGTTTTAAATCAAGGCGTTGGAGAGTTAAGTGGTGGACAACAACAAAGACTATCAATCGCTCGAATAATGACAAAAAAACCAAAAATTATATTTGCAGATGAACCAACTGGAAACTTAGATAAAGATACTGCTAATATTGTAATGGATACACTATTTAATTATATTAAAAACAATGATGCTGGATTAATACTTGTTACACATGAGAGCGATTTAGCTTATAAATGTGATAAGGTATATAAACTAGAAGATTTGATATTACAGGAGTTAAAATGAATTTATTATTGATATGTGAAACGGCAATAATAGAACAGATTTTTTCACTTGTTTGTAAAAAACTAAATATTGAATTAACAATCAGAAATAAAAATGATGTTGATGAAAAATTTGATTTAATTGTTATTGATCAAAATTTTATTGATGATAAATTTAATATAATTAAGCAGTTTTCAAAAAAACTTGGAGCAATATCTAGCGAAGAATTACCTTTTGATAAATCTAGAGATTTTATTATACCAAGACCTTTCTTACCTACAAAATTACAAGAGATTTTAAAAGAACAATCTGATTTAATTTTAAAAGATGATTTATTAAATGAAAATACAAGTAGAAGTCAAACGGCAACTTATATAAATGAATATGAAGAAGATGATGAAGTAACTGTTCCTATTATCACAGATTATGTAGAATCATTAGCTGAAGATGTTTATTTAGATCTAGATGAAGAAGATGACGAAAGTATTGTTTCTATGACTTCTTTAAATAATGGTGGAATTTTGGATAATCAAGAGTTATCAAAAATTAATAATATTTTAAAAGAAGAAGTAATTCATAATGAAGTGGTTATGAATAAAAACGACTGGAAAGATATATCTGATATTATTGATGATGCTCTTGATGAAGTTAAAGAGTATGAATTTGATTTAGGGGAAGCACCTTTTTCATCAAAAGATTTTTTAAAACTTGTATTAACTAATTACAATATTAATGAATTAAAACCTTTACTTGTAAAACTCAACCAAGATACTATTGATAAACTTTCACATGGTGAAAGTATTGATATCAGACTTATGCTAAAGGATGAAGATTGATTAGTGAAAAAAAAGGTGCAATATTAATTTTATCAGGACCTAGTGGTTGTGGTAAATCTACCTTATTAAAAGAAGTATACAAACAAATTGAAGATTATTACTTTTCAATTTCTACAACTACACGAAGTCCAAGAGTTGGTGAAGTTGATGGAGTTGATTATTTTTTTGTTTCAAAAGAAGAGTTTGAAGAAGATATAAAAGATGATAATTTTTTAGAATATGCGTCTGTGCATGGAAACTATTATGGTACATCTTTAAAGCCTATTAATAAAGCTTTAGAAGAAAAGAAACTTGTTGTTTTTGATATTGATGTTCAAGGACATGAACTTGTTAGAAATAAGCTTAATTCAATTGTTACATCTGTATTCATTACTACACCATCTTTAGAAATATTAGAGAATAGATTAAATAGTAGAAACACCGATGAAAAATCTGTAATTGAAAATAGAATAAAAAATGCTAAAGCTGAAGTGGAGTATTTTAGAGATTATGACTATTTAATTGTTAATGATGATTTAGAAGAAGCTTCAAAACAATTAGTTTCAATAGCTAATATAACAAGAATTAAAACAAAACTTTTTGATAAAGAACATATAGTATCAAGTTGGTTATAAACCTACTTGATTTTTTCATAAGCAATTGTTTTGTCAAAATAATACCCTTGGCAATAATCAATTCCTAATTCTTTCACTTTCTCATAAATTTCTTCTTTAGATACATATTCAGCAGCTGTTTTGACCAAACTCTTTTGAAAAGTTTGCGATTGTACTTACAATAATTTCTAAATCTTTTGACGTTGTAATACTTTCTATTAATGAACCATCTATGATCTTATAGATGAATGCAATTATTTCATCATTTGCTATGTCATCAAAAGAGATATTTTCTGATACTCTTTTATTTTTATTTTTTATTAATTCAAAATATTAAATTTATTTATTTAATTTATTTCACCATTTCTAAACCATTTAAAATTGGCATATTTACATCTGTAATAATTAAATCGATTTCATTTTCATGTTCTTTAAATAGTTCAAGACCTTCTTGACCATTTTGAGCAATAAACTGTTTTTTAGTGAAGCCTTTTAAAATTTGATGAGTTACTTCTCTTAAATCTTTTTCATCTTCAGCGTATAATATAGTAATATTTTTTAGTATAGATATATTGTTTATCATTAAGAATCACTCCAATGTTATTAAGGTATAATGACATAATTTTACATAATTAATAAGCAAAATTAAACTAATAATAAAATAACAATAGGATTTTAAGTGTCACAGGTAAAGTGTAATCATTGCCATTTAAGTTTTGATGATGAAATAATGATAAAAGAGAATGAATTAAACTTCTGTTGTAAAGGTTGTCAGGGAGTTTATCACTTACTTACAAGTGATGGACTAGATTCATTTTATGATAAATTAGGAAATAAAACAATCACTCCACCTTTAAACTTTCAAGATGATGATATATCAAAATTTGATACTAAAAGTTTTATGAAGAATTATGTACAAATAACAAAAGATGGTTTTAATGAAGTTGATTTAATTATTGAAGGAATTCATTGTGCTGCTTGTGTATGGCTAAATGAAAAAATACTTCATGACACAAAAGGTTTATTAGAAGCTAATATAAATTTTACTACAAATAAAGCAAAAGTTATTTGGGATAGTGATGTATTAAAACTATCAGATATTATCCTAAGAATTAGATCTATAGGCTATAACGCTTATGCTTATGATTCTTCAATAGCAGATGAAAAAGCAACAAAAGCAAAACGTGAATATTTCATCAAAATGATGGTTGCTGTAATTGCTAGTATGAATATTATGATGTTAAGTGTTGCTAAATATACAGGTTTTTTTACAGGTATTACACCTGAAGTTATGCATATGATACATATTGGAGAGTTTATTTTATCTACTCCTGTATTATTTTATTCAGGGTGGGTATTTTTTAAAGGTGCATATTTTGGATTAAGAAATAAAATTCTTAATATGGATTTTTTAGTAAGTTCGGGTGCTTTATTAACATATATCTACTCATTATTTATTTTATTTGGAGCAAAAGGTGAAAGCTATTTTGACTCTGTTGCTATGATAATTACTTTTGTATTAGTTGGGAAATATCTTGAAGTTATTGGAAAAAAGTCTGCTGTTGATACATTAGATAAAATTAAATCTTCTTTACCACTTGAAGCCACAGTTATTGATGGTGAAAATAAAAAACAAATTGCTTTAAATAGTATTAGTATAGGAGATATTGTTGAGCTTAAAAGTGGAGAAAAAGTTCCTGTTGATGGATGTATAATTAAAGGTGAGGGTACTTTTGACGAAGCTAGCTTAACAGGAGAATCAATTCCAATTTTTAAAAAAATCGGTGATAGTGTTTATAGTGGAACTATAAATACTAATAGTGTAATTCAGTTTGAAGTTACAAAAGATTTTAAGAATTCAACTTTTTCTTCTATTGTTACATTGCTTGAAGATTCACTAAATTCTAAACCAAAAATTCAAGATAAAGCAAATGAAGTATCACGTGGTTTTACTGTTACAATTTTAAGTTTATCAATATTAACATTTTTTGTTTGGTATTTTTTAGGACTTGATTTAGGTTTTGATTATGAAGGTACTAGTCATTTTGAAAAATCATTTATTGTTGCAATTTCTGTTATTGTAATTGCTTGTCCTTGTGCTCTAGCTCTTGCTACTCCAATTGCAAGTTTAATTGGAATATCAGAATTAGCTAAAAAAGGTTTACTTTTCAAGGAAGCTAAGTTTATAGAATCACTTGCTAAAGCTAACACTGTTGTATTTGATAAAACAGGTACTTTAACAAAAGGTGAACTTTCTGTTATTAAAGCCTCTATTATTGATAAAAATAGTGATAGTTTAGATTTACTATATTCCTTATTAGATTCATCAACTCACCCTGTAAGTAAATCTCTTAAAAAATATCTTAGCTCAAAATATGATTTAAATACAAAAAAATTGTATGATATTAAGAATATTGATGCACGAGGTATGAGTGCTTCATATAAAGATAAAAATGGTAAAGAATATAATCTACTTGGTGGTAATTTAGAATTAATTGAAGATGAGAATATTAATCATGATATTAGTATTGAAAATAGTGTATATGTTTTTGCTATAAATAATCAAATAATCGCTAGTTTTGAGCTTGTTGATGAAGTAAAAGATTATGCACATGAGTTAATAGAATATTTATTATCAAATAAAATAAATGTAGTTATGTTAACAGGTGATAATCAAAAAGTTGCTTCAAAAATAGCAAAAGCGCTAAATATAGAAACTTATTATTCATCACAAACGCCAATTTCAAAAGCAGATTTTATAAAAAAATTAAAAGTTGAAGATAAAACTGTAATTATGGTAGGAGATGGAGTTAATGATAGTATTGCTTTATCAAATTCTGATGTAGCGATTGCTATGGGTACTTCTGCTGATATTTCTATGGAAGTTTCAGATATCGTTTTACTTAACTCATCTTTAACGTCATTAAAAGATGCTTTTGAGATTTCAAGTAGAACTTATAAATTTATAAAGCAAAATTTAGGTATATCTTTAATATATAATTTAATTACGATACCTTTTGCGATGTTTGGATATGTAATTCCATTAGTTGCAGCTTTATCTATGAGTTTAAGTTCGCTACTAGTAGTTTTAAACTCTCTTAGAATTAAAATAAAATAGGACTATAAAATGATAAATGATACACTTTTTTTTATGTTAATTGTTGGAATAATAATTTCTGCAGCACTTCTACTTATTTTTGTGTGGGCAGCAAAAACTGGACAATTTGATGATTCAAATAAATTAATTGATGGTATGCTATTTGATAGTACTGAAGATTTAAATGATGCTATTAAAAATGAAAAAAAGATTAAAGAGGCAAAAGCTGCCAAAATAATAAAAGTTGAAGAAGAAAAAAAAGTTAGTCAAAAAATTGACTAACTTTTAAACAATAAAAATTATTTCATTGCCGCAATTTGTTTTGCTAAATCAGCAATGTCTGCGTCTGAAAGTTTCATAACTTGACCTTTCATAACACCTTTCATAACACCACCATAAGAACCATCTTTGTAACCATTTAAAGCAGCAGTTGTTTTAGCAACATCCCACCCAGCAATAATTTGAGATTTTCCTAATGCTTTCTTCTCACCATTTTGACCGTGACATCCAGCACATGATGCGAAAGATGCAGCAGATAAAGTTACAGCTGTTGCAGCTGCTACTAATGTAGTTAATACAAGTTTTTTCATTCTATTCTCCTTAAATTTTAAAGCTACATTTTAGCTTTTTATTAATTTTGCTTAGCTTAATAATTGAAATTATAAGTTAAGTATCAGCATAAGTGTTACAAATAATTGTATATCAATCGTGTATTTAACTATTTTAGTTTTGCGAATATAAAGGCATATTTTTATATAGTACATTCTAAATATCAGGTGTATAAGGTGTATTTTGAATAAAGATTTAATTTTAGATATAAAAAACTTAAACTTTTCGTATAAAGAAAATAATCCAATATATAAAGATTTTGATTTGTCTTTAGAAAAGGGACAGTTAGTTACTATTTTTGGAAAAAGTGGAAGTGGTAAAACAACACTTTTTGAGCTTATTATGGGAACTCTAAAACCTCAAAGTGGAAGTATAAAAAAACAAGATTTAAGCTTGATTTTTCAAGATCCATATAACTCTTTTCACCCAACATATTCAATTATTGAACAAATACAAGATGTTGTAAAAGACGACTTCACAAATCAATTAATAGGTTTTTTAAAAGAACTAAACTTAGAAGAAAATTTACTTAATAAAAAACCGCATGAACTAAGCGGTGGACAATTACAAAGATGCTCAATTCTTAGAGCTCTTTTAATGAAACCAAAACTTTTATTAGTAGATGAACCTACATCTGCTTTGGATAATATTATTGCTTATGATGTGATGAAACTTCTTATAAAGTATTTAGATAGCTGTGCTATTTTATTAATTACACATGATGAGCAAATGGCTAAGTGGTGTAGCGACAAAATAGTAAGGCTAGAAGATAATGCAAAAAACTAAAAAAGCAATTGTTTTACTTAACATGGGTGGAGCTAGAAATAAAAATGAATTAAAAATGTTTTTAACGAATATGTTTAATGATGAAAATATATTAACAGTTAATGCAATATTACGAAAAATAATAGCATTTTTCATTGTTAAATCTAGACTTAATTCAGCATGGAAAAACTATGAAGAAATTGGAAATGAATCACCTATAAATAAATTAACGCAAGACTTAGTAAAAAAAGTTAATAAAGCAATACCTGAATATAAAACTTATCAAGTTATGAGATATACTCCTCCTTTTGCCAATGAAGTTATTAAACAAATGAAAGAAGATGGAATAGAAGAAGTTGTTTTATTTCCTTTATATCCTCAATATTCAACAACAACTACAAAATCTTCACTTGATGATTTTGCCCAATTTGCTAAAGATTCATTTAAAACAAGAATAATTGATCCTTTTTATAAAAATAAGATTTTTAATGAATGCATCTTAGATGAAATTATCTTAAAATCAAAAGAAATAAAAACAAAAAGTTCTAAAGACTTTAATCTTATTTTTTCAGCTCATGGACTTCCTTTGAAAATTGTAGATGCTGGTGATCCTTATGAAAAACAAATGACTGAGCATGTAGAAATTTTAACTAAAATGTTAAATGATAAGAAAATAAAATTCAAATCAATATCACTAGCTTATCAATCAAAAGTAGGTCCTTTAAAATGGTTAGAACCATCTTTAGATGATGCTTTAACAAGTTTCAAAGATGAAAATGTTCTAATTTATCCTCTTGCTTTTATTATAGATAATTCAGAAACAGATTTTGAATTATCTATTGAATATAAAGAAATAGCAGATGAAATTGGTATTAATGAATATAAAATATGTAAATGTGTAAACGCAAGCGATAAGTTTGTAAGTGCAATTAAAAATATAATAGAATAAGGAATTTTATGAATAAAGATATATTAGTAAAAATAGCAAATGATTCAATAAGGTGTAAGTTCGATGACTCTTTTAAGATTGATAAAGAAAAGCTTATTAAAGATTATCCTTTTTTAGAAGAACCAGCTGCTTGTTTTGTAACATTAAATTTAAACAATGAATTAAGAGGTTGTATTGGAAGTTTAGAAGCTTATGATATGTTAATTGATGATTTAATATCAAACGCTTATAACGCAGCTTTTTTAGACCCAAGATTTTTAGAGCTATCAGAAGAGGAGTATGAAAAAATAGATTTAGAAATATCAATTTTAACACCTGCTGTTAAATTAGAATATACAGATATAGCTGATTTAAAATCAAAAATAAAAGTAGGAATTCATGGTGTTGTAATGATGGATGAAGATGAACGTTCAACATTTCTTCCCCAAGTTTGGGAACAATATCCAAGTTTTGAAGAGTTTTTTGAAAAACTAATTATCAAAGGTAGTTTTGATGATGATTGTCTTGAAAAAGGTATGGATGTATTTGTTTATGAAGTTATAAAAGTTAAATAAATGAGTACTAGAAAAACTGTAGTTGCTAGTAGTTTTTATCCTAATGATAAAAAAGAATTAGAAAAATTAATTAACAGTTTTTCAAAGCAAATTAAAAAAACAAATAAATATGATTTTAGAAATATAAATGCTATTATAAATCCACATGCTGCTTATATTTATAGTGGATATCTTGCAAATTTATCTTTTAAGATTGCATCAAAACAAAAGGCAAAAAGAGTAATTGTTATAGGTCCTTCACACAATACATATCTAGAAGGTTCTAGTATTTGCCTTGATGAATTTTACGAAACGCCATTAGGTGATATAAAAGTTGACCTTGAATTTTCAAAAGACTTACTTTTAAAGTATGATTTTTTAGATACAAATGAAGAGTGTGCTTTTGAGCATTCAACAGAAACACAAGCACCTTTTATAAAATATTATTTTCCAAACTCATCAATAGTTGAAATAGTTTATGGAAAACAAGATGTAGATTTATTAAGTAGTTTAATTGAAGAGCTAATTAGCGATAATAATAATTTATTAATAATTAGTACAGATTTAAGTCATTTTCATGATTTAAACAAAGCGAGTAAATTAGATCAAAATTGTATTGATGCAATTAATGAAAAGAATATAAATAAACTCAATAAGTGTGAAGCTTGCGGAAAAATAGGAATTGAGGCTTTAATTAAAGTTTCAATAAAAAAGTCTTTAAAAACTGAAGTTTTAGATTATTTTACAAGTTTTAATTTTAATAATAATAAATCTAGAGTTGTTGGATATACAACAGCTTTAATAGGAAAATAAATGTTTTTATTCAAAAAAATTGTCTCAGCTTTTTTACTGCCAATTCCAATTGGTCTATTTTTACTTTTAATTGCTTTTTATTTTTTGATAACAAACTCATATTCAAAAGCTAAAATTTTCCTGTTTTTAGCACTTTCTTGGTTTGTATTATTATCATTCCAGCCTATTTCAAATGCAATTATAAATCCTTTGGAAAATTCTCATAAAGCTTTATTAGATATTCCTAAAGTTAATTATGTTTTAGTTTTAGGTTCAGGGCATACAACAAATGAAAATTTAAGTATTACATCTGAGTTATCTCACGTTGCAATTGTTAGATTAAATGAAGGTCTTAGAATTTATAAAAAACTTGATAATGCTAAATTAATAGTATCAGGGTACAAAGGTTTTGATAAAAACTTCCACTCACAAATGAGTGCAAATCTTGCAATGAAACTAGGTATAAAAAAAGAAAATATTTTACAAATGTCTAAGCCTGTTGATACAAGACAAGAAGCAATTGAAGCTAAAAAGATTATTGGTGTAGAGCCTTTTATTCTAGTTACAAGTGCATCTCATATGAAACGATCAATTCTTTTATTTAAAAAAGAAGGACTAAATCCAATCGCAGCACCTACATATCATCTTGGACTTGAAAAGAAAGGTTACAGTTCTATATTTTCAAGTGAAAATATGTATAAAGTAAAAGTTGCTTTTCATGAATATTTAGGAATAACTTGGGCTTATATTAAAGGATATATTTGATACAATTGCGACTTTGTTGCAAATAAAGGTAAATATTGGAAATTTTAAATATAAAAGACTTATCATACGCTTATAAAGAGAACTTCAAAGTTCTAGAAAATATCAATTTAACAATCAATAATGATGATTTTCTAGCAATAATTGGCCCAAATGGTGGTGGTAAATCAACACTTCTTAAACTAATTCTAGGTTTATTAAAACCTCAAAATGGAAAAATATCAAAAAATATCAAAAACGAATTAATAGGTTATGTTCCACAAAATACAAACCTAAATGTCGATTTTCCCATAACTGCACTTGAAGTAGTTTTAATGGGACATATTGGAAACAAGAAAAAGTTTTTTGGGTATAGCAAAGAAGATACATCTTGTGCAATGCATTCATTAGAAAAAGTAGGAATGAGTGACTTTGCAAATAGAAAAATTGGTGATTTAAGTGGAGGTCAAAGGCAAAGAGTTTTTATTGCACGTGCTTTATGTGCAAATCCTAAAGTTATGCTTTTAGATGAACCAACTGCAAGTATTGATGTAAAAGGTCAAAAAGAGGTTTATGAATTATTAAAAGAGTTAAATAAATCAATTTGTATAGTTGTAGTTAGTCATGATATTTCTGTTTTATTAAACTATGCAAATAATGTTGCTCATGTAAATAAAAATCTTGTTTATCATAACTTAGAAAGTATTCAAAAAGATATACATACAGTTGATGATCACTTATGTGAAGTTGAGCTTTTAAAAGCTTTAGGTAAAACACAAGTTTGTTGTGATCATAAACATTAGTAGGAAATGAAATGTTAGAAATATTAGAATACGATTTTATACAAAATGCATTGTTATCAGGGCTATTAATTTCAATAGCAGCTGGAATAATTGGCTCATTAGTAGTAGTTAATAAGATTACTTTTTTAACAGGTGGAATTGCACACAGCTCTTATGGTGGAATTGGAATTGCTATTTATTTAGGTTTGCCTGTTTTATTTGGTGCAACTGTATTTGCTTTAATAACTGCCGTTATAATTGCAATATTAACTTTAAACAATAGAAGTAGATCAGATGCAATAATTGGAATGATGTGGGCTTTTGGAATGGCTATTGGTATTATATTTGTAGATTTAACACCTGGATATAATGTAGATTTAATGTCATATTTATTTGGTTCTATTATTGCAGTATCATATAATGACATACTTTATATGGGGATTTTAGATATTTTTATTATTCTTATAATAATGGTTTTTTATAAAGAAATATTAGCAGTATCTTATGATAGTGAATTTGCAAAATTAAGAGGAATTAATACTAAGTTTTTTTATACACTAATTTTAGTACTTGCATCTTTATGTGTAGTCGCAGCTATTAAAGCAGTAGGACTTATACTAGTAATTGCTCTACTTACAATTCCAACATATTTAGCAGAAGCATTTTCAAATAAACTATCTCAAATGATGATAATAAGCTCAATTTTCGCAAGTATTTTTACTTTTTCAGGATTAATAATTTCATATCTTTATGATATTTCTTCAGGTGCAAGTATTATAATATCAGCTGTTTTAATACTTACACTTGTAAAGCTTGTAAAAAGGAAATAAGTAGCTTTAATAGCTACTTATTTTTACTATACTATTTTAATTTTTCTTTGGCATCTTTTCTAAAGTAATCTCTCTTTGTATCTTTTTATCTCCAACAGTTTTTGCGAACCATTTATAAACCCTCGCAAACCATTTATTTTTTGAATCGCCTTGTGTTATATAAACAATTTGTAAGTGCTAACCTGGTTTTGAGTTACTATTATCATGTCTAATCATAGCTTTTTCAAAATCATCACTAATTGTATCAATATTATATTCAGAACTTTCCCAATTATCACCTTTTAATGTAATAAAGACTTTCGCACTTGTTCCTGCTTTTTTCTCCCTACTTGTATTTATTTCAATATTATAATATTTAAGTTTTTTACTAGGAATTAAATCGTTTTTAAGGTTCTTAATTTCGTGAATATGCATGGTTCCATTTCTATTTATTTTTTTACTAATAACTAGAACTAATTTTTTTAAATGATTAGTTTTATTAATTATCACTTCTCCGTGAGTTCCATCATTTTTCATTACTCTAATATTTACTGTTCTATAAAAATAAATAAGTTTTTCTTTTAACAGTATAGAAGTTTATATTACTCCAACATTTTGCCAATCATCTCTGTCAATTTCTCTTCCAATACTTCCATAATTGTTAATTGTTTAAAACACCTAATAATATAAAAAAATTATCTTTACATCATAATATTTACTTATACAAATTTTACTATTATATGTCGTAATGTGTAATATAATTATTTAATTGATGAAGAAAGTATAATTTAGCTATAATTAAAAAAATATTAATAAACGGAATTACTAAAATGATTGAAGAACAAAAAGAAATACAAGAAAATGAAAAACAAGAAGTAAAAATTAACGAACATATATATGTTGGTGAAATAAACAAACTTGCAGTTTATAGAAAAAGTGAACCAGGGCTTTATTTAGTAAGTGAGGATAGAGAAGAAGTTTTACTTCCTAATACATATGTTACAAATGAAATGGAATTAGGTTCTTTCTTAGATGTATTTATCTATACAGATAGTGAAGATAGATTAGTAGCAACTACACTTGACCCATATTTATATGTAAATGAATTTGCATATTTAGAAATTGTTGATACAGCTGCTTTTGGAGCATTTGTTGATATTGGACTTCCAAAAGATATATTAGTTCCTAAAAATAAACAAAGAAGTGTTTTCCAAAAAGGTCATAATAAAGTTTTAAAAATGATTCTTGATGAAAAAACTGATAGATTAATTTGTACAGAAAAATACACATTAGAAGCAAATATTAAAGACTTAGAAGAAAAAGATGAGGTAGAAATACTTGTTTATTCTAAAACGCCACTTGGATATAAAGTTATTGTAAATGATTTATACGATGGAATGATTTTTCATACTGAAATATTTGAAAATGTATATTTTGGAGATAGAAAAAGAGCTTACATTAAAAAAATTAGAAGTGATAATAAAATTGATGTATCGCTTCAAGAAATTGGTAAGAAAATAAAAGATGATAAGGTAATAGAAATATTAAAGCAAAATGGCGGAAGTATGAATTTTACTTATAAAAGTGATGCTGAAGATATTAAAAAAGCTTTTGGAATTAGCAAAAAAGCTTTTAAAGCAACACTAACAAAATTACTTAATGAAGATAAAATTGTCCTAGAAAGTAATTGTATTAGAATTAAATAGTAATTGTTACAAGTTGATTGCGCACAATTAAGACAAAATTTATCCGAATTTATTATAATGGCAACAAATATTAAAAATTAAAGGAAATTATATGGCAACAACAAAATTAAAAGGTAATGTAGTAGAATTAAGTGGAGCAGAAGTAAATGTTGGTGATAAAGCACCAGTAGTTACTGTTGTAGCAAAAGATTTATCTGATGTTCAAGTTGGTGGAGAAAATGGTAAATCACAAGTAGTTGTTGTAGTTCCATCTTTAGATACACCTGTTTGTGCAGCAGAAACTAGAAAGTTCAATGAAGAAGCTGCAAAAATGGAAAATGCTGAAGTAATCGTAGTTTCTATGGATTTACCATTTGCAATGGGTAGATTTTGTACAACTGAAGGAATTGAAAACTTAAGAGTTGGTTCTGACTTTAGAGCAAAAGCATTCGCTAAATCTTACGGTGTTTTAGTTGCATCTGGACCATTAGCTGGTGTTACTTGTAGAGCAATTTTTGTAATCAACGCATCTGGAGTTATTACTTATAAAGAAATTTGTCCTGAAATTACTGAAGAGCCAAATTACGAAGGTGCACTAGCTGCATTAAGTGATGCTACATCTACTTCTTGTTGTGGTGGAGGATCTTGTTCTTAATCAAGGTTTTATCTTAGCCAAATTGCTAAACTTCTAACAATTACAAAAGGTCACTTTTAAAGTGGCCTTTTTATTTTAGGAGACAATATGTTAGCAACTTGGTATAAGAAGTTTTCTTCTCAACCTCACCAACCATTTTTTACAAATGGTATTATATTTTTTATTCTTTTTATGATGCTTTTTATTGCATCTTTCTCAAATGTATTAATTTTAGATGATTCCATTTTAACTTATCATGCTTATACAATGATTTTTGTTGTATTTATTCAATTTTTCTTAGGTTTTCTTTTTGTAGTATTTCCACGATTTTTATCACAAGCTGAGATTTTGCCAAAAGTTTATATGCAACAATTTTTATTATATTTTGCAAGTAGTGTAGGAATACTTTTAACACTTATTTTAATTCCAGGTATCACTTTTATTTTTCAAATTATGATGCTTTTTGCTCAAATACTTAGTTTTAATCTACTTTATTCAATACATAAAAAAAGTATAGTACCTGTAAAAGAAGATACAAAATGGATATTAATAGCTTTTTTAACAGGAGTTGTTGTTCATTCTTTATTTATAATAAGTACTGTAGATTTTGAATATTCATATGTTGTCGCTTCTTTTGTTATTAACTCAGGTTTTTACTTATTTTTATTTATGATAATTTTTACAGTATCTCAAAGAATGATTCCTTTTTTTACAAAAACAAAAGTACCTACATATGTTATTAACAAATCGAAAAACTTATTGCCAATGGTTTATGCTTTATTGATTTTAAAAGTATTTTTCTTATCACTTGGAAATCCAGTTTTAAATCTTTTTGCTGATGTTCCTTTACTTGTATTATTTGTAAGAGAGCTTATAAAATGGAATTTACCAACATTTAAAGTAACAGCTATTATGTGGGTTTTATTTATCTCGCTTTATTGGATACCTTTTGCATTTTTAATATCTGTTGTTGAATCTTTAGTATACTTATATGATTCAAGTATTATTTTTGAAAAAGTAGTAATTCATACACTTGCCTTAGGTTATTTTGTAACAGTATTAGTAGGTTTTGGAACTAGAGTAATCCTAGGTCACTCTGGAACAACTCCTTATGCTGGAAAGTTTGCTATAACTATTTTTGTAGCAATTCAAATTATCGCATTTTTACGAATATTTACTTCTTTATCTTTAAATTTTAATCTAAATTATATATTCTTATTAAATCTTACAGCTTTTTTATTAGTTGCAGGTTTAATAATTTGGTCAACAAAATACCTAAGCATTCTTATAAAAGGCAAATAATAAAAATTGCATAGCCTCTAAACATACCCTTTACACTAATTTTGTATACTTAATAATATAAAAAAGATAAAGGGTAAATTATGAATATTATTAAAAAACCATCTTGGGATATTTCTTCGAGTGAAGTAACACCTGAAGAACTATTTAATAAAAGAAGAACTTTCCTAAAATTAGGCGCTGCTTCAATGATAGCTTCGGGAGCTTTAATAGAAGCTCTAGCAAAAGAAAATATTCCAGTTCCTAATTTAAAATATTTAAAAGATAAAAATATCAATAATCTAAAATTAAATACTTACGAACAAATCACAACATATAACAATTTTTACGAGTTTACAACTTCAAAAAAAGCTGTAAAAGATATGGCTCATACTTTAATAACTGATAATTGGGAAATAGAAATTGATGGATTAGTAGAAAAACCAATTATTATACAACTAGATGATTTAACAAAAAAATTTACATTAAAAGAAAGAATTTATAGATTTAGATGTGTTGAAGGTTGGTCTATGGTTGTTCCATGGAATGGCTTTTCTCTTGCCTCTTTAATTAAAGAGGCAAAACCATTATCTAGCGCAAAATACATAAGATTTGAAACAAAGTACGATGATGAAATGTTTCCAGATCAATCACGTGGAGTTTTTGCATCTATTGATTATCCTTATGTTGAAGGTTTAAGAATGGATGAGGCTATGAATGAACTATCTTTTTTAGCAACTGGACTTTATGGCTCAAGTTTACCTAATCAAAATGGAGCTCCTTTAAGGTTGGTAGTTCCTTGGAAGTATGGATTTAAATCAATTAAATCAATATCAAAAATATCTTTTGTGGATAAAGAACCACTTAATACATGGCAAAGATCAAACAAAAGAGAGTATGGATTTTACGCTAATGTAAATCCAAACGTAGATCATCCAAGATGGTCACAAAAAAAAGAGCGTGTTTTAGGTAAATTTCTAAAACAAAAAACCCTAATGTATAATGGCTACGAAGAACAAGTAGGACATATGTATAAAGGAATGGATTTAAGAAAGTTTATTTAATGAAACGATTTTTTTTATACTTAATAATGCTAACTCCTTTAGCTTTATTAAGTACACAACTTTTAATCTTAGAAAATGTTATTGATCCTATAAAATACATTTATACTCTAACAGGTGCTACTGCAATTGTAATACTATTTCTATCAATTTCAATTTCATTAATTAAAAAGCAAATAAATTTTATAAAATATAGGAAATTAATTGGTCTTTTTGGATTCTTTTATGCTTTTTTACATTTAATTAATTTTATAGTTTTTGATGCTGATTTAGATGTATTTTTTATAATTGATGAAACACTTGATAAACCTTTTATTTATTTAGGAATGATAGCTTTTTTCATACTTTTATTTATGTCGTTTACATCTACAAAAAGATTGTTTAAAAAATATAATAAATATCATCAGTTAGTATATATTGCATTAGTTTTGATTACTATTCATTTTGTAATGGCACAAAAATCAATTAGCATACTTCAATTACTATATATTGTAGTTATTTTTATTATCGCTTATTGTAAACTTTTACAAAAAATTGTAGAAAAGAATAAAAGAATAACAAGTTAACCATTCATTAATTTTCTATTATAGTTCAGTTAATCGTGAGTGTGTATAATTTTCTCATAGATAAGTTGACGCAGCGACTTATTTATTTAAAAGAATTTTTAAGATGAACTTCTTAAATATAAAATAATTTTTTTATGTTTCCTTGTGTAAAAGGTGTCATATATCATGGCGCCTTTTCTTTCTTTCAACAAATAATACTACTTTAATTAAATCAACAATAAGTCTTTTATGCTACTATTTCAAAACGAAAAAAAACTATCATAAAGAATCAACTAATACATGCCATTATCAAATTTAAATCAAGAACAATTAAGTGCGGCAACTTGTCCTAAGGGATATAATTTAATTATTGCAAGTGCAGGTACAGGTAAAACTTCTACAATTGTTGGAAGAATTGCAAACTTAATAAATAATGGTACTAAACCTGAAGAAATCCTTTTATTAACTTTTACAAATAAAGCAGCAGCCGAAATGGTTCAAAGAGTTGCAAAGTTTTTTGGAAAAGATGTTGCAAAGCAAATTATGGCAGGAACTTTTCACTCTGTTTCATATAAATTACTTAAACAATTAAATATCAATATTAGTTTAAAACAACCTACTGAATTAAAAACGCTATTTAAATCTGTTTATGAAAAAAGAGTATTTTATGATAGAGATGATGAAGCTAATCCATACGATGGTGGATATTTATATGATATGTATTCACTTTATCTTAACTCAAATACAGGTGAAGAATTTGGAACATGGATAAAAGAAAAAAATTCAGCACATGAAATATATACATTAATATATGAAGATGTAGTTGATGAATTTAATGCGCTCAAAAAAAAGTATGGTTATGCAAATTTTGATGATTTACTTACTATTATGTTAGAGACTTTAAAAACAGAAAACTTTGACTTTAAAGAAGTTTTAGTAGATGAATATCAAGATACAAACCCACTTCAAGGTAGATTACTTGACGGTTTTAAACCAAACTCTTTATTTTGTGTTGGTGATTATGATCAAAGTATTTATGCTTTTAATGGTTCAGATATTGGAATTATTTCTACTTTTTCAAAAAGATATGATAATGCAACTGTATTTACATTAAGAAAAAATTATCGTTCTACTAAACCTATTTTAGATTTAGCAACAAAAGTAATTGAACATAATGAAAGAATTTATGATAAAAATTTAGAAGTTATAAGAACAGATGAAACAATTAAACCTAAATTATTAGCTTTTAATGAGTTGTTTGCACAATATCAATATATCTCACAACTAATTTCAAAAAGTACGACACCTCATAATGATATTGCAATTATTTATAGAAACAATTCAAGTGCTGATGGAATTGAAGCAAACTTACGTGAATATGAAATTCCTGCAAAAAGAAAAGGTGGAATGTCATTTTTTGATTCAGTTGAAATAAAATTTGTTCTAGATGTTTTAGTTATGCAAATGTCTCATAATGATATGATGGCTTTTATTCATGTTTTAGAGCATGGTAAAGGAATTGGTAAAGCAATAGCAAAAGATATTTTTGATGCGCTTATAAAATTAGGAGATGGAGATATTTTAAGAGGATTATTTAAACCTAATCCTGATATTAATAACCCTTATGATACAAAAAAAGTTAAAAATAGACAATTGGGTTTATTTGATGATTTCTTAGAACTAGGTTCTATTTCAAAATTTAAAGATTGTGGATTCGAAGAAGCTTTTTTATCAAACCCAATTTTAAAACATCCAAAATTAAACGTAGATGGTGGTAAATATATTTATGATTTTTATCTATTAATGAAGCATTTAAGAAGAACAAAAAATCCTGAATCTTTAGTAGGGAGTATTATTTCTTCTATGATGTATTCAAGATTAAAAGATTTTTTATCTACTAAAAGAGCAACACTCAAAGATGGAACAGTAAATCCTATGCAAAAAACAAAATCTCTTGCTAAAATTAATCGTAAATGTATAATTTTAAAAAAACTATCAAGAAACTTTCAAGAATTATCAAAGTTTATTAACTCGATGATTTTGGGTGGTTCTGAGATGAGTGAAGGTGATGGAGTAAACTTACTATCCGTTCATGCTAGTAAGGGATTAGAGTTTAAAGAAGTATATGTAATAGATTTAATGGATGGAAGATTTCCAAATAGAAAACTTATGAGTAAGGGTGGAAGTTTAGAAGAAGAAAGACGTCTTTTTTATGTAGCCGTTACACGTGCTAAAGATATACTTTATTTATCTTATGCAAAGTTTGATAAGATTAAAAAAATGGCATTTATAGCATCACCTTTTTTACGAGAAGCTGGATTAGTTAAAGATGATGAAAAGACTTCTATTTAAATACGGAGTGTAAATTTATGCTTTTAGCATAAGTTTAATCTAGATCTAACTAAGTTTCTTCCAGCTTCTTTTGCTGTATATAATAACTTATCAGCTTTTTGTAACATATTATCAATGTTTTCACATTCAAGATTATCACTAACTCGAAAACTTGCAGTGATTTTCAACACTTTATTTTCAACAATCATTACCAAAAATATTATTAAAACAAAAAAACCAATAAAAAAGGCACAAATAATTATATTAAATTGATTTTATTTTTCTTGGGTTTTTCTAGATGTTTATTTTTTATATCAATCTCATTTACTATTTAAATGTTATTTATCTGAATTATAAATATGTTTTACCTAAATAATTCTTTATATTTATATCCATGTTGCTATATTAAATATTGTTTAGCTATAATCGCGAATAATAAAGCAATATAGGATTTTTAATGAGCGATAAATATGAACCATCAAAAGTAGAAGATAAGTACTATAAAATCTGGGAAGATAGAGGTTATTTCGAAATTGAAGGAAATAAAAGTATCCAAGAAATAGATGAAAATGGTAAAGCAAAAACTTTTTCAATTATGATGCCACCACCAAATGTAACAGGGTCTTTACATATTGGTCATGCCTTAACATTCACATTACAAGATATTATTACAAGATATAAAAGAATGGACGGGTTTAAGACACTTTGGCAGCCAGGAACTGATCATGCTGGAATTGCAACACAAAATGTTGTGGAAAAACAATTACTTGCTGAAGGTACTACAAAAGAAGAGTTAGGACGTGAGAAATTTTTAGAGCGAGCTTGGCTTCAAAAAGAGACATCTGGTGGAAATATTGTTCACCAAATGAGAAAATTAGGAGTAACTCCTGCTTGGAAACGTGAAAGATTTACAATGGATGAGGGTTTAAAAGAAGCTGTAAAAGAAGCTTTTGTATCTTTATACAATGAAGGTCAAATAACTCAAAATAACTATATGGTTAACTGGTGTACACACGATGGTGCCTTATCTGATATCGAAGTTGAACATGAAGAAGTAAATGGTAAGTTTTATACTATGATTTACAAATTTGCTGATGGTAGCGGAGAGCTTGAAGTTGCAACTACAAGACCTGAAACATACTTTGGTGATACTGCTATTATGGTTCATCCAGAAGATGAAAGATATGCAAATATTGTAGGACGTGAAGTTTTATTACCACTTACAGATAGAAAAATAAAAGTAATTACTGATTCTCATGTTGATATGGAATTTGGTACAGGTGTTGTAAAAGTAACTCCAGCTCATGATCAAAACGATTATGAAGTAGGAAAAAGACACGATTTAGAATTTATCAAAGTATTTGATGAAAAAGGTATTTTAAATGATTACTGTGGAGAATTTGCTGGGTTAGAGCGATTAGAAGCTAGACCTGTTATTGTTAAAGCTTTAGAAAATGCTGGGTATATTGTAAAAATTGAAGACCATGTACATCAAGTAGGACATTGTTATAGATGTAAAAATATTGTAGAACCTTTTATTTCACAACAATGGTTCTTATCTGAAAAAATTGCAAAATCTTCAATTGATAAAACAAAAGCACATAACAATTTCCACCCACAACATTGGATAAATTCATATACAGCTTGGATGGATGAGTTAAGACCTTGGTGTATTTCTAGACAATTATGGTGGGGACATAGAATTCCTGTATTTACTTGTTCTTCTTCAACTTGTAATCATCAATGGGCTGATAAAAACGATGAGCCTGAAGCTTGTCCAAAATGTGGAAATAAAGAGTATGTTCAAGATCCTGATGTTTTAGATACATGGTTCTCTTCTGCACTTTGGGCAATGTCACCATTAGGTTGGGGAAATAACGGAAAACTAACAGAACTTTATAATGAAAAACAAGATATGGAAGACTTTTATCCAAATTCACTTTTAATTACAGGTTTTGATATTATGTTCTTCTGGGTTGCTCGTATGATGATGATGGGTGATCATTTTAAAGGTGAACTACCATTTAAAGATATTTATATGCACGCTCTTGTAAGAGATGAAACGGGTGCTAAAATGTCTAAATCAAAAGGTAATGTAATTGATCCTTTAGATATGGTTGAAGAGCATTCTGCTGATATTATTAGATTTACACTTGCATACTTAGCTATTCAAGGTAGAGATATTAAATTAGGTGAGAAAAATTTAGAGCAATTTAGAAACTTCACTAATAAACTTTATAATGCAACAAACTTTTTGCAATTAAACGTAGATACTTTTGCTGATTTAAATGATATTGAAATCAAAACACCGCTTGGTTTATATATGCAAAGTAGACTTAGTAAATCTGTTGATGAATTAAGACAAAACCTTGAAGCCTTTAAATTTAATGAAGCTGCTAGTACTCTTTATAAATTTGTATGGAACGAGTTTTGTGATTGGGGTATTGAGTATTCTAAAGGTTCAAAAGAATCTATTTTAGAACTTGGCTCTATTTTTAAAGAAACACTTAAAATGGTATCACCATTTATGCCATTTATTGCAGATAACTTATATCATAAACTATCAGGAACAACTCTAGAAGAAGGTGATTCTTTAATGATTACAAACTTCCCAAAAAATATTGCAAAGAATCAAGAAGTTGAAGATATGTTTGCTATTATTGAAGAAGCAATTACAGCACTTAGACGTGCAAAAGTTGTTATTGATATGGGTAACTCTAAAATTGCAAAAGCTTATATCAAATTAGATGTAAGCATTGATAAAGAAGTTGCTCAACCGTTTATTGAAAAACTAGGAAAAGTAGAAGAAATTTCATTTGTAGAAGCAAAAGTTGAAAACTCAATTACAGATGTATCAAATAATCTTGAAGTATATTTACCAACAGACGAGATTGATATGAGTCCTATTATTGATAAATTAACTAAACAACAAATCAAAACTCAAAAAGAGTTTGATAAGTTGAATGGTATGCTATCAAATGAAAGATTCGTAGCAAATGCACCTGAAGCTGTTATTGCTGAAAATAGAAAAGCATTAGAAGATGCTAGAAATAAATTAGTAAAAATACAAAACGAATTAAAGACTATTTCATAAAATAGTCTTTTTTAAGGAGTACATCTTGAGCGCTAAATTAATAAAACCTTTTTTTATTATAGTTTTTGTACTTCTTTTTCAAGGTTGTAGTTTTACTAAGCAAAATATTCAAAGTATTGCTCAAAGTAATTCTGCTACGGAGATTAGTAAATATAAAAATGAAACAATATTCTCACTTTTAGAATATAAAAAGAAACTAAACTTACGAAATCCTAACTCTTATAATAAAACTTTATCAAAAGAAATCACTAATCAAATTCAAACTAATCAAGACTATATAAATATCTTACAAGATGGAAAGGTACTAAAATCTTATGATGATTATTTACATTATGCTTTTTCAGAAAAAGATATCAACAACAGAAATGATTTTTTAATAATTGGACTTTATAAGCTAATATACAAAGCTTATGGTTTAGAAGAAAGTCATAAGTTTACAGCCTTACAGCATAATAAATTTGAACTATCAAAATTATATAAATATTTACAAATAATTAGATGGAAAATCAGAACGCAAAAAAATGCTAAGGGAGAATATCTTTTTAATACTTGGCAAAACAATTGGCAAATTGAACTTCTACAAAAAGATAATAGTGATTTAAATATTATAAAAGAGTTGAAATATATAAAATCAAATGATGAAACTCTTTATTCTCCTTCAAACTTTTCTTTTGAAATCTTACTTTCAAGAATACTTTTAAATGTAGAATATACACTACGAAAAATAAACATCGAACCTTATGCTATGAGCACATCAGCTATTAAGAGCTTTATCTTTATTCTGTAAAGTAAAGCTTTTAAGCCTTACTTTTTTTTGTATTTATGATTTTCTTAATTTATGAGAGATTGTATATAAAACAGGAAGATAAACTAGGTTTAAAATAGTCCCCCAAGCAAGTCCAAATCCTAAAGCAATTGCAATTGGTTGAAAAATAACAGCTTGTCCTGTTGGGAAGAATATTAGTGAACTCATACCAATTAATGTAGTAATTGTTGTAATAATAATTGGTCTAAATCTTTTAGTCGCTCTTGCAAATATTTCCTCAAGTGTTTTTGCCTTTTTAAGATATGTCATCATTATAATACCATCATTAATAACAACACCAGCAAGCCCAAGCGCTCCAATCATTGAAGGCATAGAAAGATTAAGTCCCATTATTTTATGTCCTATTAACACCCCTAAAATAGAGAAAGGAATAATACTCATTACAATAAATGTTTCTCTAAATGAGTTAAATAAATAAAGCATAGAAAGCATAATAAGAACAATAGCAAGTCCAGATGCTAAAAGCATATCTCTTTTTAATTCTTCTTTCTTTTGAGCTTCTCCTTTAAATACTAAGCTTATTCCATTTTCTTTTATTTGTTTTAATAAAGGTTGTAGTTTTTCTACTACCTCTGTTGATGTTATAATATCAGGATCAACATTTGCAAAGATATAAAAGTTTTTTTCACCTTGGTCTTTTAAAAGTTGTTCAAATGCTCTTACAGTGTTAAGTTCAACTATTTGTTCTAAAGCTACAAACGAACCATCACTTAATGGTATTTGAGTATTTTTAAAGCCTTCAAAATCATCTTTATTTTTAGACTGAATTTTTATATCAAGCATTTCTTTATCATCAAAAGAAACACTTTTTTTTCTTAATAAATATAAATTTGAAAGATATGAACCTATATATGATTCCGTAATACCAAGTGATTCACCATATTGATTTACTTTTAATTTAATCTCATCAATACCAAATTTTAAAGAGTTTGAAACAGATTTTATTCCCTCTATTTTATTAATTTCATTTGTTAAATCATCAATTGCTTTTATTACTTTTTGATTATCATTCGAAACTAAACCAATTTTTACATCAGCTTTAATAGGTCCTACTTTTTTCTCTAAAACACCAATCTCTTCTAATTTGTATTTTTCTTTATAGTTTTGTTCATCTAAGAATTTTTTTAATTTTGTAGCTATTTCTTTTGATTTTAAAGTTCTAGTTCGTCCTTCATCATCATAGTAAAAACTTAGGTAAGGAGTTACGTATTTATCTAAAATATTTGAAGCTTTTAATTTTTGAAGTTCAACTGTCATGTACATTGCATATGGAAATCTTTCTGTATTATTTCCTGTATCTTTTCTATACCCTGCAACTGAATCAATACTTCTTATAAAGAACTCATCTTTTTGTAACATTAAATCTTTTTCTATTTGTTGAACTATTTTAAAAGATTCTTCTAGTGTTGTATTTGCATCAGCTTTCATTGATATTTTTACATCTGTTGCATCAAACTTTGGAAACATTTGGAACTTTGATGTTTTAACTGCTGTATATGTTGCAAAAGGTACAAGGATTATAAATATGATTAAAAATGTCTTTTTCCAATTCATAAAAAAATGGATGATTGAGTTATATATTTTATTTGGAGTTTTCCACGATGTAACTTTTGCTCCATTTTTTAAAGCATGAGCTGCATGAATTGGTAGGAAAATAAATGATTCGATTAAAGAAGCAACTACTAATGCACTTAAAGCAATAGGAATAAGTTTCATAACCTCACCCATAGTTCCACTAATCATTAATATAGGAAGGAAAGAGAACAGTGTTGTCAGTGATGCAATTGTTACAGGTTTGACCATTTCGCTAGCACCTTTAACAGCTGCTTCTTTAGGATCCATTCCTTCTTCAATATGTTGTTGGATATTTTCACTTACAACAATAGCATCATCAACAACTATACCAATTGCAATTAAAACTCCAACAAGAGAAATCATATTTATAGAATAACCACTAAAATACATATAAATAGCAGCAATTACAAAAGAAGTTGGAATACCAAGTGCTATAATTGCTGACATTCTAAAGTTAATTAAAAGCATTACTAAAATTGTAATTAGTATAATTCCTAGTAAAATATTTGATACTACAATATTTAATCTATCTGTAATTCTTTCACTATTATCGTCTGCAATTGTAATTATAATATCTGTATTTTTTTTATTAAGCTTGGGTAATAAATCTTTTATCTTTTGAGCTAGAACTATTGCATCTGCTGTATCTGATTGTTCAATTGCAAGTGAAAGTGCATTTTGTCCATTAAATGAATATAGTGTAGAAGAATCTTCATATTTTTTAGAAATTAGTGCAATATCTTTTACATATATATTTGTATTAGAAATTTTTATTAGTGTATTTCCAAAATCAACTGCATTTTTTGCACCATTGTATGTTGAGATATAATAGTGCTTTTTTGGGTCTTCAATTTTTCCTACTGGAAAAATATAAGATAAAGTAGAAATTGCTGTAATAACTTCACTTTTATTAAGTCCTAAAGCATCAATTTTTTTATCATCAATTAATACTTCAAAATACTTGTCTGAATCTCCAAATATTGTAACATCATTAATACCTGTAATTCCAAGTATTTGACTTTTAATAGAATCTGCAAAAGGTTTAAGTTCATCTGTTGAGTATTTACTTGATGTAAGAGTAATATCTATTAATGCTCTTGATCTATCTAAAACATTTACAGTTGGTTCATCCATATCAGAAGGCAGGTTTGCTTTAATAAGTGCAATAGCATCTTTTACTTTATCAGCTTCGTTATATTTATTTTTACCTTTTTTAAGCTCTAGTACAATAGTAAAAGCGCCTGGGCTTATTATTGTAGACATAGTGTCAACACTGTCAATACTTTTGATATTATCTTCAATCTCGACAACAGCCATTTTATCTAATATATCAACAGAAGCCCCAGAGTATGAACCTTTAATTGAAATCATATCTAGTTCAAAACTTGGAAAAATTTCCTTTGGTGTTTTTGTATAAGACCAAATACCAATAGCGAATACTAATATAAATAGAGTATAGTTTACTCTTGAATTTTCAACAAAAAATCTTAAAACTTTTTCAAACATTATAATCCTTATTAATTAACAAGAATTATAATATATAATTATTAACGCAATATTAATCTCTATCGACTTGCAGCATAAAGTTTGCACTCTTTAATTATTTCTAAATCATCATCATTTTTACATTTTCAGCAAATACTTTTATTACAAAAACGTAACTTGTAATTTATTGCTGTTGTTTTCCAACCATCACTAATTTCACTACTTTTTTCTTCAAATTTAATAGGTCTTGTTGCTTTTGTATTTTTTACTTGGTAGATATGAATAAATATCTTCTTCAATTTCTACTTGTTCATCATCAATTTGTTCATTTTTTAAAGCTAAGAGTTCTTTTGTTATTTCATTATCAGAACTTATTGATTCTATTTTTCCAAAAGAAGAATCTACTTTAAATTTGATACTTTCCATAATGAATCAGTTTTTGATGATTGAAGTATTCTATCCCATAATTGAACGCGATTTTTTGCTTTTGCACCGTATTTATTTGAAATAGAATTTAGTTTTGAGTTTGATATAAAAAATGTTCGAGAAGCTATTGTAGTAATTGTTATAAAAGAAAGGATTAAAAAAGATATAAACAATATTTTTTCAATCACTCTCTTTTTTTTAATCTTTAGATTTATTTCATAATACTAAAGATTAAAAATAGATATTAAAGTTATTTTAGTAAGTTTTTTAGTTCATCTTCACTAATTTTTTCATTGTCATATTTAACAGCAATAATTTTTTCTGTATTGTTAATATACCATTCGTCAATATTAGCTTCTTCTAGTCTTGATGCATTTTCTACTTTATACTCGTCAAGTGGTAAATATACAAATTTTTTCTTTTCTGGATTTGGCATAGTGATAATTAACACAGCCCAAATCACACAAATTATAGCAATTACAATTACTAAAGTTGATAATGAAACATCTTCATAGAAAACTCCACCAATAACACCACCTAAGAAAGTTCCTAAATAACCAGCTGAGTTAAAGATTCCTAAAACTAAACCTCTTTGATGAACTTTTGCAAACTTTGATGCAAGTGATTGCATAATTGGTTCATGCATATTAAATCCAACAAAGAAAATAACAACACCAATAGCAAATACTGTAGCACTTGTAGCAAATCCAATTACTAAATATGAAACTGCAAAAAATACAACACCAATAATTAGAATTTCTTTGAACTTACCTTTTTTCTCAGCAAATACAGCAGCAGGTCCCATAGCTAATACACCAAAAATCATTGCAGGAATATAAACTTTCCATAACTCTGATAATTCCCAAGAGAAGTTATTTATTAAAACCATTGGAATAATCATAAAAGCAAATGTCATTAAACCTTTTTGTAAAAAGTTTGTGATATTCATTTTGATTGAATTTGGATTTAAAAGGATTTCTTTTAAATTTGCTTTTTTATTGTAAGTATGCGTGATATGTGGTGGATTTGGAACTTTTGTTAATACATAAATTGATACTAATGCTAATATCATTGTAATATAAAATAATACTTCAATTCCAAAAGCAGCACCAACAATTGGACCTGCAAGCATTGAAATTGCAAATGCACCTGCAATACTCATACCCATTAAAGCCATAGCCTTTGGTCTTTGTTCTTCTTTAACTAAATCACTAATCATAGCAGTAACAACTGCTCCAATAGCTCCAGCACCTTGTAAAAGTCTACCTAGCATCAATGTATAAATATCAGTTGATATTGCACAAATTAATGAACCTAATGCGAAAAGAATAAGTCCTAAAACTATTGTTCCTTTTCTTCCTAATTTATCACTCATAACTCCAAATGGAACTTGGAAAATCATTTGAGTAAGTGCATAACCACCAATTACAATTCCAAGTAAAGTAGTTGTAGCGCCTTCTAAATTCATAGCATATACTGAAATAACTGGTAAAACTAAAAATAATCCTAAAAATCTTAGTGCAATAATTGAACTAAGCGGTAAAATCGATTTAAACATATATAATCCTAAACATAATATAATTTATCGTGATTATATATAATTAATTATAATAATAGGTTGAAAGGAAAGAAGTGAAAATAGTTTTAGCATCAGGAAACAAGGGAAAAATAAAAGAGTTTGAAAAATTAATGCCAAATGACGAGGTTGTAGCATTTAAAGAAATATTAGGAGATATTGAAATTATCGAAGATAAAGATAGTTTTAAAGGTAATGCAATTAAAAAAGCTCAAAGTATTTATGATGAATTAGAAAAAAAAGGTTTAAAAGATATTATTGTTATTTCTGATGATTCAGGAATCACAGTTCCTGCTTTAAATAATGAGCCAGGTATTTATTCAGCAAGATATTCAGGAGAAAATGCAAGTGATAAAGAAAATAATGAAAAATTAATAAAAAATTTAAATTTAAAAAATCTAAAAAGAACAGGTGCTTTTTATACAGCTTGCATAGCAATTATCTATAATGACGAAGTTTACACAGTTCATGGATGGATGCATGGTGATGTTATAAATGAGCAAAAAGGTGAGGGCGGTTTTGGATATGACCCTATGTTTATAGCAAAAGGTTTTGATGAAACATTAGGTGAATTAGGTTATGAAGCAAAAAAAGATTTTTCTCATAGAACAAAGGCATTAAATCTTGCTAAAAAAGTTTTAGATGTAATTATTTAGTAAATATTTCATGTAAAGAAATATCAAACTCTTTTGCTTTTACGAATAAATTTATTTCGTAAGAGCTTGTTTTTTTATTTATTATTGCATAAATTTCAAAAATTTCATCTTCTATTAAAAGATGATTTATATCTTTCAAATCTAGAGATTTTATATAAGATTTTAAAAAATCTTTATGATTCTTAGCTTGAATAAAAAGATATTGATTTTGTAAATTTGTATTTCTTAAAGATTTTGTTTGTAAAATTGAAATAGCTAAATATGAAAAAATTGATAATAAAAATATTGTAATTAGTAAAGTAAAAGACTTTTTCATAAGCTAATCATCCAAATCTCTTTTGCTTTATCTTCTATTTCCAAAGAAATTTCGTAATGGGTACTTTTCTTTAAAATACTAAAAATAGACACATTTTCTAATAAAATTTTATTTTTGAAATAGAGTGTGTTATCTTTATAAAAAAGATTTTTTTCTAAATCAATATTATTTTTTTCTAAGAATATTTTTGAAGATAATAAATCAAGTTTTAAAATTTCAATATTTTGTATTTTTGCATTTGTATAAAACAACTCTTTTGAAAAATAAACAGAATTTATTATTACGATTGATGAAATTATGATTGTTAATATGATTTCTAAAATTGTGAAACTATTTTTCATATTTAAAAATCTTTAAATCTTCATTTTCAAAAATGTGTTTTTTTACAATAATCTCTTTTTTTATTGTTTTATTTTTTATAATATTTATTTTTTGATTGCTGTGAGTAAAAGATGAATAGTCATTTGTAGTAAATTTATTTTCTAAGGTATTTAGTAAAGATGATGTGTTTATTGCTTTTTCATCATAATAAGATGAGTTTAAAAACCCACTTACTATTATTATAAGTACCGTAATACTTAAAAGTGTTTCGAAAAGAGTAAAACTATTTTTTACCAAGCTCAACAGCTTTAGAGTATGCAGCACCTATTGCTTTTATCATAGAATCTCTAACTGCACCTTCTTCAAGTTTTGCATAACCAGCTGCTGTTGTTCCTCCAGGACTCATTACTGAATCTTTTATAATTGCAGGATGAGATTGTTCTAAAAGTGATGCCGTTCCTGAAAATAAACCTTGAACTAATTGTCTACTTAAATGTCTTTCAAGTCCAGCATTAACTGCGCCATCACTAATAGCTTCTGCTATTAAAGCTAAGAATGCAGGTCCAGAACCAGCAATTGCAGTTGCTATATCTAATTGATTTTCAGTATTCACCCATAATGTTTTGCCAATTGAAGAACAAATATCAAGTGCAATATTTTTCGCTTCATTATCTCCTGTTACTGTTGTCATTGAGTTTTGAACAGAAGCTGCA
>CALKDR010000044.1 GCA_938084175.1 uncultured Campylobacterales bacterium | reverse complement strand
TTCAGTTTGTCGGAGCGCGCGAACTCATTCAAAATGATTTATTTGAACCTTTTCCGACAACCCGTTGGAATCATTCTACATTACAAATTTTTAAAGTTTTCTTAAAAATTTACCTTTTTTTGTTAATAAAGCATTAATTTTAGGTTAATTTTTAGACTTTTGCTATTAATGCTTTGTTATTGCTATTTTGTGATTAATTAGTTTGAAACTGAAACAATGCAGTTTTTTAGTATTGTTGGTTTAGATATTTTAATTATTAGATTATTTATTTTATACAGCTTGTATAGTTTTCTTTGAAAAAAGATTATTGCATCTTCAATTAGTAAAAATTTTTTCTTTTTCATTTGTTTTTCTATATATGAAGAGATTTCACTGTAATCTATGAAGTAATCTTTTTCAAAAATGTAGTCAAAAGTTATATTTATTATTACTTTTTGTTTTTTTATTCGTTCGAAGTCTAGTATTCCTATTATGCATTTAAAGCTTAGGTCATTTATATGTATAGTCATTTTATTATCACTTTTTCTGACAGGGAGAAAAAAATTGTATCTTTATACAACTCTTTTCTCCTCCCCTTTTATTACTCTTATAATATTAGGTATATGTTTGTAGTATATAATGAATGCAATAATATACATAGGTATGTTTGAACCTACATTTAATCCATCATTTAAAAAACTTGCAACCACTATTACAGCTGTTAGTCCTAAAAGTGAAGATAGTGAAGAGATTTTTAGAAATTTAGCACAAATTACCCAAACAGCTGCACCTATTAATGTAGGAATTGGAATAAGTGCAATAAAAACACCAAGTCCAGTTGCAACTCCCTTACCACCTTCAAGTCCTAAATAAATAGAATAACAATGACCAAGAACAGATAAAACAGCTATTCCCCAAAGTGTTGAATCACTTGCACCCATATACATAGCAACAAGTAAAACAAGTGTACCTTTTAAAGCATCAAGTATAACAGTAGCAGCGCCTAGTTTTTTTGCTAAGGCTGGATTTGTTTCTTTTACAACTCTTAAAACATTTGTAGCTCCAATTGAACCACTTCCAGAAGCTTTAACATCAACACCTGCAAAAAACTTTGCAAGTAGTAGTCCAAAAGGAATTGAGCCTATTAAATAAGCACTTATGTAGAATAAAATATTTGAGTTGGTGAAAAAATCCATTTATTACCTTTTATAATTTGTTTTGATTAAATGGATTATAACAAAGATTTTGTTATATTATCATTTATAAATACATTTGTAATAAGGTTTGTTTTGAATTTAAAAGAAGAAATTATAAAATTAAAAAATGAATTAGATGTAACATTAGTAGCTCACTTTTATCAAAGAGATGAAGTTTTTGACTTAGCTGATATTACAGGAGATTCTTTAGAATTAGCAAAAAAAGCTAAAGCTACTACTTCAAAATATATAGTATTTTGTGGTGTTGGGTTTATGGGTGAAAGTGTAAAAGTAATGAGTCCTGAAAAAACAGTTCTTATGCCAAAAATTGCATGTTGTGCAATGGCTAGAATGATTGATGAAGGTTATTATGAACAAAACTTAGAAGTAATTAACAAAGCAGGAATATCAAATGATGATATCTTACCAATTACATATATAAACTCAAGTGCTGCTGTAAAAGCAAGAGTTGGTAAAATGGGTGGTATGGTTTGTACATCATCAAATGCTTATAAGATTATTGAAAAAGGTTTAAAATCTGGAAAGAAGATATTCTTTGTTCCAGATAGATGTTTAGGTCAAAACTTTGCAAAATCTTTAAACTTAAAATCTGCAGTTGTAGGTGATGGAAGTGATTTAAAAGAAGCTGATATTATATGTTATAACGGTTTTTGTTCTGTTCATCAACAATTTACTGTAGAAGATATAGAGTTTTATAGAGAAAAGTTTCCAGATATTTTAATAGCAGTTCATCCTGAATGTGATCCAAAAGTTTGTGATGCTTCAGATTTTGTGGGTTCTACTTCACAACTTATTACATATATAAAAGAGTTACCAATTGATCAAAAAATTGCAGTTGGGACTGAGTTTAATATGGTAAGTAGATTAAGAACTAAAAATACATATATTTTATCTTCAACAAAACCTGAGTGTCCTACTATGAATGAAACAACACTTCAAGATGTATACAATACTTTAAAATCTATAAAAGATAATGATATCAAAAAAGAAACAGAAATATCTGTATCAGAAGAAAATATAAAATATGCAAGATTAGCTCTAGAAAGGATGTTTGAAGTATGATTAATATTAAAAAGTTTGTAAAAAATGCCATTATTGAAGATAATGGAAGAGGGGATTTATTCTTCGATGTTGCTCCAAAAGGTAGATTTACAGCACGTGCTATTTCTAAATCAGATGGAATTGTTGCTGGAATTCAATATGCTAAAGTACTTGCAAGAACTGAAAAGTTTGATTGTAAGTTTTTGAAAAAAGATGGTGATGAGATAAAAGCTGGTGAAGTTATAGCTGAACTTGAAGGAAAAGCATCTATTCTTTTATCTTCTGAGAGAACTTTTTTAAATATGCTACAACACGCATCTGGAATTGCAACTATGGCAAACCAATATGCAAAACTTATGGAAGGTACTGGTGTTGTTTTATTAGATACTAGAAAAACAAGACCACAACTTAGAGATTTTGAAAAGTATGCATCTAGAGTTGGAGGGGCTATTAACCACAGACTTGGACTTGATGATTGTTTGATGTTAAAAGATACTCACTTAAGAACTATTGATAACTTAAAAGAGTTTGTTAAAAGAGCGCGAAAAAGAATTTCATGGGTTACAAAAATAGAAATCGAATGTGAAACTTTTGAGCAAGTTCAAGAAGCTATGGACGCTGGTGCTGATATTATTATGTGTGATAATATGACACCTGAACAAATAAAAGATGTAGTAAAATTCAGAGATGAAACTTATCCTCATATCTTATTAGAAGCTAGTGGAAATATTGACCTTGATACTATTAGAGGTTATGCACTTTCTGGTGTTGATGCTATTAGTAGTGGTAGTATTATTCATCAAGCAACATGGTTAGATTTCTCAATGAAGTTTGACTAATCATTAACTTTTGGTTAGTTTTACTCATATACAATGTAAAGAATAAAGGAACAGGTATTGAAAAAAGATTTCATAGTAAGTAATAAAATTGATATGTCAGCATACACTCAAGCTTTAAAGCTAATTGAGGAAAGTAGATATATTCTTATCATTACTCACGTAAATCCTGATCCTGATACTATTTCTTCTGCTTTAGCACTTTCAAATTTATTTTATGAAAATAAGATAAAACATAAAGTATTTAATATAAGCTCCGACTTACCAAATAACTTAGATTTTTTAAATAGGTTTGATAAAATCACAGACCAATTACCTAAGTTTTTTGATTTAGCAATTAGCGTAGATTGTGGAACATATCCAAGACTTGGATTTAAATTGGATGAAAGTATTCCATTAATAAATTTTGACCATCATAAATCAAACAATAACTTTGGGACTATAAATATAGTAGACTCAATGAAAAGCTCAACTGCAGAAATTGTTTATGATTTTTTTAAGCATAATGGTTTATATATTACAAAAGACTCAGCGACTGCACTTTATGTAGGAATTTATGATGATTCTTTGGCTTTTTCATTAAGTAGATGTGATGAGTTAACATTTGATAAGGTTAACTTTTTAGTTCAATGTGGTGCAAGTCCTTCATCAATTGCTAATAAACTTCTAAGAAGAGACTCTTTAGCAAAATATAGAATGATTCCAAAAGTTTTAGATAGTTTAGAACTATTTAAAGAAGGTGAGGTTGCTTCTATTATTGCTAAAAAAGAGTGGTTTGAGCAAACTGGAGCACATACAAGAGATTGTGAAGATGCCTTAGATATGATTATGAGTATAGCAATTGTAAGAGTTGCAGTTTTTGTAAGAATTGTTTCAAATAAAGCAAGATTATCATTAAGGTCAAAAGGTAATATTGATGTATCTAAAATAGCTGGACACTTTGGTGGTGGCGGACATTTTAATGCAGCAGGTTGTAGTATTGATACAAGTGATGTAGAAGAAGCAAAACAATTAGTTTTAAAGGAAATTTTTGAATTATACAAATAGAAGAAAAAACAATAAAGCAAAAATGGCATTAATTTATATAATGATTGCCACAATAATTGGACTAGGTGCATTTGTATACTTTTCTCCAATATTTGAAAAAAATAGTCCAAAAATATCAATAGAAAATGAAATATACTGGAATTTAAAATCTCCTTTAAAAGTTAATTTTACAGATGATACTGAAATAGCTTCTTATCTTATTACATACATTGATGATAATAATGAGATTCAACTAGATACAAAAAAATTAAAAGTATCAAAAGGTTCAATTGATTTAAATATTATTGCTCCAAAAATAGACTTAAATAAAAAAGTACAAAATGCTATGCTAAAAATAGAAGTTTTAGATACAAGCAAATGGAATTTTTTTAGAGGTAATAAAGCAAGTAAAGATATAAAAATAAAAATTGATAGAAAAAGACCTTTTACAAACGTTTTAGCAAATTCATACTTATTAAGACAAGGTGGAAGTGCTTTAGTTGTTGTTGAAGTAAAAGATGAAAACTTAGACGATTTATATATCTCTTTTAATAATGAGCATAGATTTGAGTTATTTCCTTTTTACAAAGAAAATTACTATATTGCAATTATTGCATGGCCAATTAATATAGAAGAGTTTCAAAGAGTTAATGTAGTTGCAATTGATAAAGCTCAAAACAAAAGTGTAAAAAAAGTACCTTTATATATAAAAGAGTTAAAAGTAAAAATAGATAATTTAAAAATCTCTGATAAATTTATTAATAAAGTTAGTAAAAATGTTCTTAGCAAAAGTGCTTATGATATTCCGGATGATCAAGCAGAAGTATTTATTAAAGCAAATAGAGATTTAAGAAAAAGTAATGTTGATACTATTAGAAGTGTAGCATTAAAAAACATGCAAAAAGAAAGAATTAGTAATTTTGATATAAAACCTTTTAAAAGATTACCTGGGTCTATGAAATTTGCAGGTTATGGTGAGCGAAGACATTATATGTATAATGATAAAAAAATAGATGAAGCTTGGCATTTAGGAATGGATTGGGCAAGTATTAAAAAAGCAAAAATCTTTACTTCTAATGATGGAAAAGTTATATATAAAGATTATTTAGGAATATATGGTGATGCAGTTATTATTGATCATAATTTAGGTTTAGGAAGTCTTTATGCACATACAAGTAGATCTGTTGTAGAAGTTAATGATGAAGTTAAAAATGGTGAATATATTGCAAACACAGGATCTAGTGGAGCAGTATTTGGTGACCATTTACACTTTGGGGTTTTAGTTCAAGGAATTGAAGTTAATCCGGTTGAATGGCTTAGTAAATATTGGGTTAGAGAAAATATTACTAAAATTATTGAAAATGCAAAGAAAGTGATTGATAAGAAATGAAACAAAGAACAATAGCAAAATCAGTTGAAATCGTAGGAATTGGACTTCATAAAGGCGTTCCTGTAAAAATGAAACTAGAACCTTTAGAAGAAGATACTGGAATAATATTCTATAGAGTTGATGCAGGAGTTACAATACCTTTATGTATTGAAAATGTTGTGGATACTAAAATGGCAACTGTAATTGGTAAAGATGGAATTGTAATTTCTACAATTGAGCATTTATTATCAGCTGTTTATGCTTATGGTATTGATAACTTAAGAGTTGTAATAGATAATGATGAGGTACCTGTACTTGATGGAAGTTCATCAGGATATTGTATGCTTATTGAAGAAGCTGGAATTAAAGAATTAAGTAAATCTAAAAAAGCTATAAAAGTTAAAAAAGCTGTTGAAGTTACAACAGAAGATGGAAAAAGAGTTACTTTAAAACCATCAAATAGAATTATTTATGATTTCCAAATATCTTTTGCTCATCCAACAATTGGTGAGCAAAACTTTCATTTTGATTATTCAATAGCTGAATATAAAGAAAATATTTCAAGAGCTAGAACTTTTGGTTTTTTACATGAAGTTCAATACTTAAGATCTATTGGTTTAGCACAAGGTGGTTCTATGGAAAATGCTATTGTTTTAGATCAAACAAAAGTATTAAACCCTGAAGGATTGAGATTTGATGATGAATTTGTAAGACACAAAATTTTAGATGCAATTGGTGATATGGCACTTTTAGGTTATACAATGGTTGGAGAATATGATGCAGTTGCTGGAAGTCATCATTTAAATCATTTACTTACAAAAGAGCTTTATAAAGATGCTTCTAATTATGAAATTATAGATTTAGAAGAAGCTAGTGATGAGGCTGAAGTGTTTGAATTAGCTTATTCAAAAGTTCAAGTATAAGGTTTTTATTTGATTGAAGTTTTAGTTATTAGTATTTCAAAACCTTTATTAATTGGTATTTATGAAAATAAACAATTAATAAAAGAGTATAAATTAGAAGGTAAAACTTCTGATTTACTTCCTTCTTTATTTGAAAAAATATTAAAAGAGTACGATTTTCAAAGAATAAATTATGTAAATTCTCCAGGTTCTTATATGGCTATAAAAGTAGCTTATATATTCTTAAAAACAATATGTATTAGTAAAAATATCGAATTTCAAGCTTGTAATGGTTTTGAATTTAATGAGAATTCTCCTATAAAAGCTTTAGGAAAAAAATACTTTAAACAAGATGCAAATGGTATTAAAGTTGATTTTTTAGAAAAAGACGATATAATTCGCGACTTTAAATTACCTAATAATATAGATAAAATAAATTTTAATAAACAAACACTGCCAATATATAATTTACCAGCTGTTTAAAGAAGGAAATAGATGAAAGTAAGTGTTCCAGCAACTAGTGCTAACTTGGGACCAGGTTTTGATTCATTGGGTCTTGCCATTGCTATGAAAAACCAAGTAATAATTAGACCATCAAAATTTCATAGTGTGTCTCTAAAAGGTGAGGGTTCTAATAATCCCGTTTTAAAAGACAACAATATGTTTATCTCAATATTTAATGATTTTTATCATAATCTTGCAGTTAAAAAAAGACATTATCGTTTTGAATTTTATAATGAAATTCCACTTTCACGTGGACTTGGTAGTTCTTCAGCTGTTATTGTTTCGGCAATTGCTTCTGCTTATGCAATTGAAGGAATAAAACTTGAAAAAGATAAATTGTTAAATTTAGCACTTGCTTATGAAAATCATCCTGATAATATAACACCTGCTGTTATGGGTGGATTTAATGTATCAACTGTACAAGATAATGAAGTTAGGTTTATAAATAAATCAATTCCAAGATCTTTAAAAGCTGTTGTTGTTGTTCCAAATAGACCAATTTCAACGCAGTTATCAAGAAAGTCATTGCCATTTAAGTATTCTAAAGAAGATGTTATTTTTAATATTTCTCATTCTTCAATATTAACAGCTGCTTTTATGAGTGAAGATTGGAAAATGCTTAAAAATGCATCATTAGATAAAGTTCATCAAAAGTACAGAATGAAGCAAATGCCAGAATTATTTGATGTTCAAAAAACTTCATTAAGAGCTGGTTCTTTAATGAGTACACTTTCCGGTTCAGGTTCTACACTTTTTTCAATCTGTTTTGCAGATGATGCTAAGAAGATAGAGAAAGCACTTAAGACTAAATTTCCACATTTTAAAGTTTTTACTTCAGACTTTGATAACAGTGGTGTTCGTATAGATATTTGAGTTTTTTTGATATTAAGTATATTTTAGGTATAATCGTTGGCTAAATTAAAAATGACACTACGAACATGTATTGTTTGTAGGAAAAAAACAGAACAAAAAGAGCTTTTTAGATTAAAATGTGAAGATAAAAAACTTGTACCTTATAACAATTATGGTAGAAGTTTTTATATCTGTAGAGATTGTATTAGTTTATTACAGTCGGATATTAATCAGAAGGCCTATAAAAAAATAGAAAAATCACTTTTTAGAGAGTGTAAAAATAAAGATAAGTATGTTGAACAACTTAAGGAGATGCTAACAGATGTCAGATAAAGTAAGAGTTTATGAAATTGCAGAAGAAGCGGGGGCAAGTAGCTCAGATGTAATTGCAAAAGCCAAAGATTTAAAAATAGAACTTAAATCAGCTCAAAGCGCAGTATCAATTGAGGATGCTGAAGAAATCACTAATTATATAATGACTGGTAAAAGTTCTAAACTTCCAGTTAAAGCAGCAGCAAAAGTGAAAAAAGTTGCAGTTAAAAAAGTGGAAGAGAAAAAAGAAGAACCAGCTGCTGCTGAAGTAGAAGTGGTAAAAGAAGAAAAGAAGACTGCATCAAAGAAAGCTGCAATATCTAAACCAAAGCCTGTAGAAACTACAGCATCTGAAACAGAAAAGATCGAAGAAGTTAAAAAAGCTAGCGAAGTTAAAACTGCTGAGCCTAAAAAGACAGAAGACACAGATTCTGAAGCACCAGTTATCAAAAAAATTATCCCTAAAAGAAGAGGGCTTAAAATTGTTAAAAAGAAAAAGCCAAAAGTTGAAGAAGCTCCAAAAGTAGAATTTAATTCTCCATCAGCAGGCGCTCCTAAAAAACAAATGAAATCATTAAGTGAGATTTTAGGTAATAACAATAATGATGATAAAAAAGATTCAACTGAATCAAAAGTTAGATCTAAAAAAGATAGAAAAAAGACTAATGTAAGAGCTCAAGATCATGGTAAGAAACTTGACGTAAGAAGAGGATCATCTGATGATTTCAATTCAACTTCAACAGATTCATTACTTGGTGAAGAAGTATTCTTACTTGACTTAGGATTAGCAGATAAATCTAAGTTATTAGAAGAAACAAAACCTCAAAACCAAAACAAACAATCTAGATCTTCTAGACCTGCTGCTTTTGGTAATAGACCACAAGGTTTAAAAAGAGGTAAAAGAAAGAAAAGATTTAAGAGAGCTGAAGAAGAAGTTGAAATTACTGAAGTTACAATTCCTGAAGAGTGTAGAGTATATGAATTTGCAGAAGCTTGTGGAAAAACAGCATCTGATGTAATTTCTGTATTATTCGGTTTAGGAATGCTTGTTACTAAAAATGACTTCTTAAAACAAGACGAATTAGAAATCTTAGGTGAAGAGTTTGATATTGAAGTAACTGTAAAAGATGCTTTAGAAGATGTAAATTATGTAGATGATTATCTTGAAGAAGATATTGATGACTCTAATTTCATCACAAGACCTCCAGTTGTTACTATTATGGGACACGTTGATCATGGTAAAACTTCTTTACTTGACAAAATTAGAACTGCAAAAGTTGCTAAAGGTGAAGCTGGTGGAATTACTCAACATATTTCTGCTTATACAATTAAACAAAATAATAAAGAGATCACATTTGTAGATACTCCAGGACATGCTGCTTTCTCTGCGATGAGATCAAGAGGTGCTAAAGTTACTGATATTATTATTATTGTTGTTGCTGCTGATGATGGTGTTAAACCACAAACTGAAGAAGTAATTTCACATGCTAGAGCATCTGGATGTCCTATTATTGTAGCTGTTAATAAAATTGACAAAGAATCTGCAAATATGGATATGGTTAAAGCACAAATGGCTGAGAAAGAAATGACTCCTGTTGATTGGGGTGGAGATATTGAATTTATTGGAGTATCTGCATTAAATGGTACTGGAATTGATGATTTATTAGAAAACATTCTTATCCAAGCTGAAATGTTAGAATTAAAAGCTGACCCTCAAGCTAAAGCTAAAGCAACTGTTGTTGAGTCTTTAATTGAAAAAGGTAGAGGTCCTGTTGCTACTGTTATTATTCAAAATGGTACATTAAGAGTTGGAGATAATATCGTTTGTGATACAACATACGGTAGAGTTAAAGCACTTACTAATGATCAAGGTAAAGCAGTAAAAGAATTAACACTTTCTCAAACAGGTAATGTTTTAGGATTAGGTGAAGTTCCAAGTTCTGGTTCTGTATTAGTTGCTCAAGATTCTGATAAAGAAGCTAGAGAAATTGCAACTACTAGAGCTGAACATGCACGAGCAAAAGAATTATCTAAATCTACTAAAGTTACTTTAGAAGAAATGAGTGGATTAATCGCAGAAGGTAAAATCAAACAACTTCCAGTAATTATTAAAACTGATGTTGGTGGATCACTTGAAGCTATTAAAGGTTCATTAGAAAAAATTCAAAATGAAGAAGTTAAAGTAAAAGTTATCCATGCAGCTGTTGGTGGAATTACTGAATCTGACTTAATTCTTGCAGGAGCATCTGAGGGTTGTATTATCTTAGGATTTAATATTAGACCTACAGGATCTGTAAAAGCAAAAGCAAAAGCTGATGGAGTTACAATTAATACTTATACTATTATTTATGACTTATTAGACGATGTAAGAGATGCATTATCAGGAATGATGTCTGCAGTTATTAGAGAAGAAAATACTGGTCAAGCAGAAGTTAGAGATACATTCGTAGTTCCAAAAGTTGGAACTGTTGCTGGATGTATTGTAACAGATGGTAAAGTAATCAGAGGTGGTCATGCTAGAATTATTAGAGATGGTATTGTTACTTATACAGGTAAAATATCATCATTAAAAAGATTTAAAGATGATGCTAAAGAAGTTGCTAATGGTTACGAGTGTGGTATTATGTTTGATAAATTTAATGATATTAAAGTTGGAGATTTTATTGAAACATTCATTCAAATCGAAGAAAAAGTTTCAGTAGACGCTTAATTATGAAAAGTGTAAATTTACAAAGAACAGAATCTTTATTAATGGAGTTAATTCCTGAAGCATTATCTAGTTTAGGTGATGCTAGGATTAACTCTTTAGCTATTACATTTGTTAACTGTAAAAATGGTAAATACGATGCATTAGTATATTTTGATGGATCTGATTTTGATAAAAATGAGATCAATCAAATGATTTCACTATTAAACAAAGCAAATGGAAAAATAAAATCTCATATTCTATCTAGTACAGGTTGGTATAAGTGTCCTGATTTTAAATTTCTTAATGATACTGCTTTAGAAAAATCAAGAAATATTGAGTCATTATTTGCTCAAATAAATAAAACTAAAAGTGATAAAGAATGAATTTAGAAGAATCTATTGAATTAGCCGTTGAGAGTATGGGTGTTACACTTTACGATATAACAACTGCAAAACAACACGATGACAGTATTTATAGAGTTAGTATTACAGCTGTTGGTGGTGTTAATTTAGATAAATGTGCTGAAGTTTCTCGAATGATTTCACCTATTTTAGATTTAGATGAACCTCTTGGCGGAAAATACAGATTAGAAGTAAGTTCACCAGGAATTGAAAGAAAATTAAAATCAGCAAAGCATTTTATAGCTTCTGTTGGTGAAAAAGTTAAAGTAAAAGATTTAGACACAAATATTCACAAAGGTGAACTTATCTTTGCTAATAAAGACAAAATTACTATCAAAACAAAAAGTGAAGAAAAAACTTTAGAATACGGTTCTATTTTATCTGCTTCAACTTATTTTGAATGGTAAAAATATAATAAAAGAATATAAAAAAGGAAGTTGTTTTCAACTTCCTTTTTTTTTAGCAAAAAAATAATATAGAAAAAAATAAATATAAAAGTAGAAAATATGAAAATAAATAATGAATTTTTTATGGACTTAGCTATAAATGAAGCTTGGAAATATCAGTTTCAAACTTATCCTAATCCGGCTGTTGGATGTGTAGTTGTGAAAGGCGAAAGTGAAATATTAAGTATTGAAGCACATAAAGAAGCTGGAATGCCTCATGCTGAAGTTAATGCCCTAAAGACTGCATTTTTAAAATATCATCCAAATGATGTATTGATAACAATTTCTGATTCTTTTAAAATCCATGAATATTTAATAAAAAATCATAATGGTTTTTTCAATGATTGTACTGTTTATGTAACATTAGAACCTTGTAATCATATTGGTAAAACACCAGCTTGTGCAAATTTATTAAAAGAGATAAAACCTAGTAAAGTAGTTATTGCACATGAGGATATAAATAAGGAAGCAAGCGGTGGCCTTGATACACTTAAAAATGCAAATATAAACATAGAGCTAGGATGTATGAAAAAAGAAGCTTATGAGCTTTTATATCCATTTATAAAATGGAGCAGTGGTACATTTATTTTTTATAAAATGGCACAAACTTTAAATGGTTGTGTAGATGGAGCAATATCATCAAATCAAGCAAAAGCTTATGTACATAGTTTAAGAGATAAGATTGATTTAATGTTAATTGGTGGTAATACAGTAAGAACAGATAAGCCAACCTTGGATGCTAGATATATTGCAGGAAATGCGCCTGATGTTATGATCTATACTAAAAATAAAATATTTGATAATAAGATACCTTTATTTCATATTCCAAATAGAGAAGTGATTATTAGTGATGATTTATTTAAACTTTTAAACTACAAGTTTGTAATGGTTGAGGGAACATATAATTTATTAGATACTTTAAAAGAAAGATTAGATTATATAGTATTAATAATAAGTCCGAAAATTAGAAAAGGTAGTAATGCTTTAAATGATTTAGATATAGATTTTGAAATAGTTCACGAAAATTATATAGGAGAAGAAAAATTAGTTTTTTTAAAAAGAAAATAGAATCTCACAAGGTCTTACTTCGATTCTCTGAGGTTTAGACTATACGCTTCGCTAGTTCAAAACGGCCTTTTTTGTGTTTTTTTAAAACACAGAAAAAAGTTTAAAATAGCTAAAAGAGTGAAATTATTCACTCTTTTTTCTTTTTTAACGCTATTTTACCTTCTCAACATATTCACCAGTTTTTGTGTCACATTTAATAATGTCACCTTCAATTAAGTGGAAAGGTATTTGTACAACTGCACCACATTCTAAAGTAGCAGGTTTTCTACCACCTTGAGAATCACCTTTAAAGTTTGGTGGAGTTTCTACAATTTTCATTTCAACTGTAGCGGGTGGTTCAACAGTAATTGCTTCACCTTTGAAAAACATCATATCAACGTTCATTCCATCAATAATCCACTTTTCAGCATCTCCAACTTGTGCATAAGTTAAACCAATTTGATCATATGTTTTTGAATCCATGAATTGTAACATTTCACCATCATCATATAAAAATTGCATAACTTTTTGTTCTAAATCCGGAGTTCCAAATTTATCACCTGCATGAAAAGTTTTTTCAATAGTTTTTGAGTTTAAAAAATTTTTGATTTTACATCTTACAAATGCTGCACCTTTACCAGGTTTAACATGTGCATAATCAGTAATTCTATATGGAATTCCATCCACTTCAATTTTCATACCTTTTTTTAAATCACTCATTCCTAATGCCATAGGTTCTCCTTAAATTTGTGCATAAGAAACAGATCTAGCTGCTTCTAAGTTGTTAAGTTTTTTTAATGTATCAGAACATACTTTTTCATCAACAAGAATAACAGCTAAAGCACCGTCTTTTCCTCTTGATAATCTAAAGTCTGCGATATTAATATTATTATCACCAAGAAGTTTTCCAACTTCCCCAATAACACCAGGGATGTCATTGTTTCTCATAATAATCATTTTACCTTTAGGCTCAATGTCAAATACAAAATCATTTATTTCAACTATTCTTTGCACATTTTCATCAAAAACAGTTCCTGAAATAGTAGTAGTACCTTTTTCAGTAGTGATTTTTACAGTAACTTTATTGCTGTAACCACTTGTGTTATTTGCTAATTCATTAGAATCAATAGTGATTCCTTTTTCTTCAGCCCAGAACTTAGCATTTACATAATTTACTTCATCACCTGAAGAAACAGTTAATGCTCCAACAGTTGCAAAAGTATTTAATGAATCTAAATATTCTGATATATCACCACGAGCGCAAACTGAAATAGATCTAATCGCTGATTTATCAATTTGAGCAGAAAGGAAAGCCATTTTTTGAGTTAACTCAATATATGGTTTCACAAATGAAGGAATTTTACTTTCATCAATTGGTAAATTTAATGCATTTGGATACGCAATTCCTCGTGCTGATTCAATTGCATTTTCAGCAGCTTGAATAGCAATTTGTTTTTGCGATTCTTTTGTATTTGCACCTAAGTGAGCAGTTACAGTTACATTTGGTAAATCTAATAATGGATGATCAATAGCAGGTTCTTTGATGAAAACATCAATTCCACCCATTGCAATTTTTCCAGATTTAAGGTTGTTATATAATGCATCTTCATTATATAATCCACCTCTTGCACAGTTAATTAAAACTACACCATCTTTCATTTTTGCAATTTGCTCTTCATCAATCATATTTAATGTTTCTTCATTTTTTGGAGTGTGAATTGTAATAATATCACAGTCTAAAATATCTTGAAAATTATTAGTATAATTAATACCTAAATCAGTCGCTTTTGTTGAAGGAATATAAGGGTCGTATGTTACTACTTCCATTTCAAATGATTTAGCTCTTAATGCAACTCTATGTCCAATGTTACCAAAACCAATAACACCTAATTTCTTACCATATAATTCATTACCATACCAATCTTCTCTTTTCCAAACTCTGTCGTTTTTAAGTTGATTGTGCGCATAGGGAAATTTTCTCATACAAGATAACATATGAGCCATTGTTAATTCTACTGCTGCAATAGTATTTGCTGTAGGAACGTTCATAGCAATAATACCTCTTTTGCTACAACCTTCCATATCAACATTATCATATCCAACACCAGCTCTAATAATAGCTTTAAGATTTACAGCTGCACTTAAAAACTTCTCATCAACATTTGTTGATGATCTAGTTATTGCTACATCTGCATCTTTAATTACATTTAAAAGTTCAGTTTTATCTATATCTGCTGCATATACATAATTAACGTCTTCTGTATTTTGTAAAATATTTAATCCGTCTTCATGTATATGGTCACAAACTACGATTGTGTGTTTACTCATTTTAAATTAATCCTAATATATTATTTAATTTGATCTTTTAATAAATCACCTAAAGTCATAGATGAAGTATCGTTTACAGCTTTAAGAACTTCTCGTTCTTGTTGTTGTTCTAATCTTTTAACTGATAATCTAACTCTATTTCTTTTAGTATCAATATTTACAACAACAGCTTCAATTTCGTCACCAGCTTTGATTTCTTCAATTATTAAAGGTTCAACATCTTCGTTTCTGATAAGACCATCTAAGTTGTCTTCTAATTTAATGAAAACACCGAAATCTTTTGCATCTTTAACAGTTCCTTTAACGATATCACCAATTTTGTGAGTTTCTTGGAATCTTTTTGCAGGAGAATCAGCAATTTCTTTAACAGATAATGAAATGTTTTCTTTTTCTCTATCAATTTTGATGATTTTAACTTCTACTTCATCACCTTTTTTGAAGATTGCTTTACATTTAGCGTTAGTTTCCCAAGAAGATTCTTCATTATGTAATAATCCATCAACATCACCAATAGTAACAAATGCACCAAAGTCAGTTAATGTAGCTATTTTACCAGTAATCATATCACCAACTTTGTGATCTTTAGTAAATTTAGCGAAAGGTTTTTCTTGTAAGTTTTTAAGAGATACTCTTAATCTTTTAGCATCAACATTAAGTTCGATTACTTCAACGTTAACTTCTTCACCTAAAGTTAATAATTCTTTTGGGTTTTTAACGTTTTTATTCCATGAAATTTCAGAAATATGTAATAAACCTTCAATATCATTTCCTAAATCAACAAATGCTCCATAAGATTCAAAGTTAGAAACAGTAACAGTAATTGTATCACCAACTTCTAATTCGTCTTTAATTTCTTCCCAAGGGTTAGAAAGTGCAGCTTTAATTGATAATGATAAGTGTTGTTTTGTTTTATCATAAGATAATACAACTACAGTAACTTCGTCACCTTCGTTATAATAATTTGCAGGATTTACAGGACCTTTGTAAGAAATTTCGTTGTAATTAACTAAACCGTCAATTCCATCTAAATCTACAAACATTCCGTAAGAAGTAATTTTTTTAATGATACCGTTAACTGGCTCATTTTTTTCTAAGATAGCAGCAACTCTAGTATCTTTAATTGCTTTACCTTCTTCAATTAATTTCTTTCTAGAAACAATAATTGAACTTTGTGCTTCGTTTACTTTTAAAACTTTCGCTTTAACTTTTTTACCAACAGCACCAATTGCTTTTAAGTAAGACTGAGCCATAGGCATGAAGTATTCACAACCTTCTTCGTCTTCTATAATAAATCCACCTCTTTGTTTAACAGAAATGATTTTACCTTCAATTGTTACATTTTCTACATCTTCACCATGTAATTTAACAAATGCATCAAATTTTAATTTTTGAAGTACTTTTTTATGTGAAATATTAGGTCTTTCCCCTCTACTTCCCATTAACATTACAGGGATTGTATCACCCTCTTTGAACATTACTTCGCCATTAACTGTAATTTCAGATATATAAATCTGACCTTCAACTTTTTGACCAACGTCAACTAAAACTCTGTCACCAGAAATTTCTACAATTACACCATCTACTACAGAGTTGTTCTCAGCATTCTCGAAAGATTCGTTAAGCATTTGCTCAAAATCAAAATCTTCTCCTAAATCAATATCATCGATACCCATTTTATTCCTTCATATAAACCAGTTTATTTAATGCACGATTATACAAAAAGAATACTTAAATTATTTAATGGCAAGCCTCGATTGTATCTACTACTTGTTGAATAATCCAATCAGGAGTCGAAGCACCCGCTGTTATACCACAAAGTTTTTTGTTTTTAAACCACTCTTTATTGATTTCTTTTTCATTCTCAATTAGATAAGAATCTTCACATTTCTCTTTACATATAGAATGAAGCTGTTTTGTATTAGAAGAGTTCTTACCTCCAATTACAACCATAACATCAACTTGATCTGATAACTCTCTTGCTGCATCCTGGTTTTCAAAGGTTGCATCACAAATTGTATTGAATACTCTTACTTCTTTATTTTTTAAGATTAGTGAGTTTACAATTTCTAGATATTTTTCTTTCTTTTTTGTAGTTTGAGCAACTGTTGCAATTTTGTTATATTTGAAATTTATATTTTCTAGGTCTGATGGTTCTAATACAATATGAACATCTTCTTGATCTTCACCATAAGATTGAACACCTTTTACCTCTGGATGATCTGAATCTCCAAAAATTAGTATAGAATATTCTTCTTTAGACATTTTTTTTACAATTTGTTGTGGAGTTGTTACAAATGGACAAGTTGCATTTATAACTTTAGCTTTTTTAGCTTTTAAGTTTTTTAAATCATTTTTTGGAATTCCATGAGTTCTAATAATAATTGTATCATCATCTTTAACATCTTTTAAATCTTTGTAAAGTCCCACATTAAAATCGTTTTGTAATCTGTTTATTTCATCTTGATTGTGAATTAATGGACCCATTGTTGATGAGTTTTTGTATTCTTCTGCTATTTTGATAGCTCTTTTTACACCAAAACAAAATCCATAATTTGAAGCTAATTTTACTTTCATATCTAATTACCTTTATTTATATAAAGAGTCTAAAATCTCTTTGAAATTTGGAAATGATGTATCAATACATTGAGTATCTTCTATTTCCATATCGCTATTTAATCCTGCAATTGCAAAACTCATTGCAATTCTATGATCGCCACATGATGTAATAGTAGCTTTTTTAAGTTCACCGCCATTAATCTCATAACCATCTTCATGTTCAATATAATCAACGCCACAAAGTTTTAAGTTATTTACAACAGCAGAAATTCTATCTGATTCTTTTACTCTTAATTCTTTTGCATTTGATACTTTTGATTTTCCTTTTGCTAAACTCATTGCAATTGAAAGCGCTGGAAGTTCATCAATTAACCATGAAATATTCTCGTTTACTTCAACTGCATTTAGCTCATTATTTATTACTTCAATATCTCCAATTGGTTCATAAACATTTTCTTTTTCTATGAAATTAACAGTTACTCCCATTCTTTTTAAAACATGATATGCTTCAATTCTTGTAGGATTTAATGTTACATTTTTGATTAATACACGAGAGTCTTTTGTAATTGCAGCTGCAAGTGCAAAAAAGAATGCAGATGATGGGTCTGTTGGAACTGTTATATCTAAAGGCTTTAAATTTCCTTCTAGTGGATGAATATTAATAAATCCATCTTTATCAGTGTCAAGTTTTGCTCCCATACCTTTTAACATTCTTTCAGTATGATCTCTTGTTAATTCATTTTCTTTATATTTAGAGATACCAGTTGCTCTTAGGGCTGCTAAAATCATTGCTGATTTAACTTGTGCTGAATCTACAGGTGAGTGATAAGTAAATGGAGTTAGTTCTTTTACACCACGTATAAATAAAGGAGCTTTATTTCCATTCTCTCTTCCATCTATTTTTGCACCAATAGATCTTAAAGGGTTTGCAACTCTACTCATTGGTCTATTCATTAAGTATTTATCACCAACTAGTGTAAAAGCGCCATCAACAGATGCTAATAGTCCACAAAATAGTCTCATTGCAGTTCCTGAGTTACCACAATCTAAAACATCATTTGCTTCTGTTAATTTTGAAGTTGGAGTAATTTCAACACTTGAACCATCACGTTTTATTCTTGCACCTAATTGTTCTACAATACTTAAAGTATTTAAAGTATCTTCTGCTGTTAGAAAGTTCTTGATATAAGAAGTTTTATCAGAAAAAAGTGAAAACATTGCACATCTATGAGATATTGATTTATCACTTGCTATTGAATCTATTTCAATATTAAATGCTTTGTCTAATTTCTTTATATTAAATTTTTCCACTTTTTTGCCTTTTATTTTTATTATCTTATTTTATTATCTTAAACCAATTGATAGTTTTGCTTCTAAAGCTTGTAAAATATTATTCATTGAATTAGTAATATCTTCTTCTTCCATTGTTTTTTCATTATTTTGTAAAACAAATCTGATTGTTAAACTTTCACTATCGCCTAAGTTTTCATCACTATAAACATCAATTAAATTATACTGTTTTATATTTGTATCATTTAAAGAATTAATCACATCTTTAATCTCTTTATATGCTAAAGTTTTAGGTGCGATAATACTTAAATCTTTTTTAGATGCTTGGAATTTTGAATATCCAACAGTTTTAACTAAATCATTTTTAATTAAATCAAAATCAATTTCAGCAATAAAAGTATCTGATAAATCATAATCTTCACAAACACTTGGATGTACTTTTGAAATAAACCCAATTATTTTCCCATCAACTATAATATTTGCATTTTGGTATGGATGAATAAAATCATTTTCAATTTTACTCATTGCTTCTAAATCAAACTTACCAATAGTGTTTAATATCTTTTTAGCAAAAGAGAATAAATCAGCATTATCAGGTTTCCCTGCATTTGTAACATCTTCTAATTGTGCTGCTCCTGTTTGAATAAAAGTTATTCTTTTTGATTCATTTCTATTTGTATCAAAAATAGTACCAATTTCAAAGAAAGAAGTTGATTTTGCACCAATTTTATAATTGTTTGCACAAGCTTCTAATAAATTTAAAACAATTGTTGTTCTAAATGTATTTAATTCTTTTACTATTGGATTTAAAACATCTAAATTTTCTTTTACAAGAGGGAATGAATATTTTTCTAAACTTTCTCTTGAAGAGAAAACATAAGTTAATGTTTCATTAAAACCATTTTCACAAGCTTTTGCTCTTAACTTATTTTTCTTAATTAAATCATTTGTTGTATGGTTAATTCTATTTACTTCATCAATTGCTAAAGGTTTAGCTTGAATATTATCAATACCTACAATTCTTACAATTTCTTCAGTTACATCAGCTATGTTTTTAATATCATGTCTAAAGAACGGTATTTTTACACTAAGAATATCATTTAAACCATTTTTAACTTCAAAACCTAATGAACTTAAGATTCTTTCAATTTCTGATTTTGCTATATCTTGACCAATAATCGCATTTACTTTATTAATTGGAACATCTAATGTAGATTTTTGAGTATCTTCAGCAAATGACTCATCTCCATTATAAATTGTTGCTCCATGTTTTGAAAAATGTGTTGTTAAATAGTCCATTCCATAAGAAATATCTGGTTCTGAACCACGAGATGATTTATAATAAATATCACCAGTTGTAATTTTTGTTTCAAATACTTGCATACAAAGTTTTTCAGGATTTAAGTATGATGCTTCAATTATAAATGTATCATCGCTTGAATCAATTTTTTTATGGTCAACACAAATTGTACTTAATTCTTCGTTTGCATATACAGTGTCAAAAGAGTTTTCATCTTTTTTAATTTCAAAGCAACTTAAATTGTTTTCATTTTTTGCTTGTTTTTTTGAATATGCGTTTAAAAGTACACCTGTACAATGTGTAGCATAAGTTAATGAATTTTTAATATCATTATTCTCTTCATACTTTCCAATAATTGATGTTCTTAATTTTGACATTAAATCTAAGCTGTAATCTTTTAAATCAATTGCTTTAAAAATTAAAGAAGAGTCATTATTATTAGCTTGAATATCAAAAATTTGAGAAATTCCTATTTCATTATTTACAAGTTTTTTTTCAAAAGTATTTAATGGAATATTGTAATAAGCACTTAACTCTCTTGCAACTCCATTTATACTAAGGCAGTCACCTCTGTTTGCTGTTAATTCAATTTCAATAATATCATCGTTTAAAAGTTTGTATTCACTTAACTCTTTTCCAATAATAAGTTCACCAATTGAATCATCTAATTCTAAGATTCCATCGTTTAGTTTTGCAAGACCTAATTCAGTAGAAGAACAAATCATTCCAATTGATTCTACACCTCTTAATTTTGCTTTTTTGATTTTAAAATCAGCTGATAATTTACAACCAACTTTTGCAACTGGTACAAATTGCCCTGCGTCTACATTTTTAGCACCACAAACAATTTGAACAGTTTCATCTCCAACATCTACTTGACAAATATTTAATTTATCAGCATCAGGGTGTTTAACTTTTTCTAAAACTTTTCCAACTACAACTTTAGGTGCAATTGAAACTTGTTCTAAACTATCAACTTCTAGTCCAATAGAGTTTAAAGTTTTACAAATATCATCTGTAGAGATCTCTTTTATATCAATAAATTCTTCTATCCATGTTCTTGTAATAATCATCTAAATTGTCCTAATAGTCTTGTATCACTTTCAAATAGTGATCTTAAATCTCCAATATTATGAATAAGCATTGCAAATCTCTCAACACCTAAACCAAATGCATATCCTGATTTATTTTTATACCCAACAGCTGTGAATACGTTTTGATCAACAACACCACAACCTAAAACTTCAAGCCAACCTGTATGTGAACAAACTCTACATCCTTCACCTTTACAAAATACACATGAAATATCAACTTCAGCAGATGGTTCAGTAAATGGGAAAAATGATGGTCTAAATCTAACTTCAACATCACCAAACATATGTTGTAAAAATTCAACTAATACATGCTTTAAGTTTGCAAATGAAACTTTGTCTGCATCATCAACTACTAATGCTTCAATTTGGTGAAACATTGGAGTATGAGTAATATCAAAATCACGTCTAAATACAGTACCAGGTGCTATCATTCTAATAGGAGTATTTGGGTCTTGTTTTAACATTGTTCTAATTTGAACAGGAGATGTATGTGTTCTTAGAAGAGTGTAATCTTTATTATAAAAAGTATCTTGCATATCCCTTGCTGGGTGATATTTTGGTAGGTTTAGTGCTTCAAAGTTATGAAAGTCATCTTCAACTAAAGGTCCCTCTTCAACTGCAAAGTTTAAGTTTTGGAAATAAGTGATGATTCTGTCCATTGTTTCAACAACAGGATGCGTAGCACCACAAGATAATTCATTATTAAATCTTGTTACATCAATTTTTTCATTTTCTAGTTTTTTGTTTAATGCTTCTTTTTCTAAAACTACTTTTTTAGCCTCAATTGCATTTGTAACTTTTACTTTTTGTTCATTTAAGTTTTGAGCAAAAGCTTTCTTTTCTTCGTTTGGAATACTTTTCATTTTTGCAAACTCTAAAGTTAAAATACCTTTTTTCCCTAATGTCTCTATTCTAAGGTTTTCTAACTCTTCAAGTGAGCTTGCGTTGTTTATTTTTTCAATCAACTGAGTCACTATATCTCCTATTTTTATGAATAATTCTTAAATATTTCAATTATTCTATTTCTATATTCTTGCGATTATACTTAAAGATTTATTAGAGTTTGGTTATAATTATTTAACAATGAAATTCAAGGAAAAACAATGTGTATATTTTGCAAAATAGTAAAGGGTGAAATACCAAATCAAACTATATTAGAAGATGAAGATTTTTTAGCATTCAATGATATAAATCCTTCTAGAAAAATTCATGTATTAATTATTCCAAAAGAGCACTATGATTCTTTTGATGTAATTCCTCCAAAAATTATGGCTAATATGACAGAATTTATTCATAAAGTTGCTTCAAAATTAGATATTAGAAAAAGCGGTTATAGATTAATTACAAATATTGGAAATGATGGTGGACAAGAAGTAGCTCATTTACATTTTCATTTATTAGGTGGAGAAGAAGTAGGGCGTTTAGTTAGATAATTTTTACAAATAAACTTGGCAGTTAAAACTGCCAAATTTAAAACTTAGACTTTATTTATTTTGCTTCTTGGAAAGATCCTAAAGCCATAATTTTTTCATATTTCTTTTGGTATCTTTGCGCTGGAGTTAATAGTTTTAATTCATTTACTGTTGTAATAAAATATTCTCCTAAAGCTCTTATAGCTTCATCTTTTTGTCTATGAGCACCAATTAACGGCTCATTAATTACGTCATCAACTAAATTTAATTCTTTTAAATTATCAGATGTAATTCTTAATGCATTTGCTGCTGTTTCAACTTTTGTAGGATCATTCCATAAAATAGCTGAACAACCTTCTGGTGAAATTACAGCATAAACAGAGTATCTCATCATTGCTAATTTATCTGCAACAGAAATAGCTAAAGCTCCACCTGAACCACCTTCACCAATTACAACTGAAACAGTTGGAGTTGTAAGGTCAGCAAATTCATAAAGGTTTCTTGCAATTGCTTCAGATTGGTTTCTCTCTTCTGCACCCAATCCTGGGTATGCACCTGGAGTGTCCACTAACATAAGAATAGGAATTTGGAATTTTTCAGCCATTTTAGCAGCTCTTAATGCTTTTCTATAACCTTCAGGTTGAGGCATTCCAAAGTTTCTATGTAACTTATCTTTAGTACCTCGTCCTTTTTGTTCTCCAATAACCATAACTTTTTGCTCACCAATATATCCAAGGTAACAAACAATTGCTTTATCATCAACATAATGCCTATCACCATGAATCTCATAAGAGTCAGTTAGTAAACCTGAAATATAATCCATTGCATAAGGACGATCTGGATGACGTGCTAATTGAAGTTTTTGATAATCACTTAAATTTTTAAAAGTTTTTTCAACTTCTTTTTCAAGTTTTTTTTCTAAGATTTCTACAGCATGTTCATCTGCTTTAGTTCTTGCAACTATGATATCTTCTTCTATCTTTTTTATTTTATCTTCAAATTCTAAGTAAGTTGCCAAGTATTCCCCTTTATGATAAAAAAAAAGAGTTAGTTTAAACTAACTCTTTTTTAAAAATTATATATTATTTATTAAGCTTGATATTTTTTAAAAATTACAGAGCCGTTAGTTCCACCAAAACCGAAGTTATTACTCATAACTGTAGTTAATTCTACTTTTCTAGCAGTGTTTGGAACACAATCTAAAGGACATTCAGGATCTTGATTCTCTACATTGATTGTTGGAGGAATAATTCCTTCATTTAATGACTTAATTGCGAAAATTGCTTCAATAGCACCTGCTGCTCCTAAACAATGACCAATTTGACCTTTTGTAGAAGTTACAGGTGGACAGTTTTCAACACCTTCAAATAATTCAACAATTGCTTTAGACTCATTCATATCTCCAACAGGAGTTGATGTACCATGAGAATTTACATAATCAATTTTTATATCTTCACCAATGTTAGCACTTGCCATTGCAATAGCAGCTTTCATAGATCTTAAAGGTCCATCCATAACAGGTGCTGTAATATGGTTAGCATCAGCTGATTCACCAAAACCAATTATTTCACAGTATATTTTTGCATTTCTTGCAAGTGCTGAATCTAAAGTTTCAACTACAAGTGCACCTGCACCTTCACCCATTACAAAACCATCTCTATTTAAATCAAATGGTCTTGATGCAGTTTTAGGGTCGTCGTTTCTTGTTGATAATGCTTTCATTGATGCAAAACCACCCATTCCAGCTCCACAAATAGCACTTTCAGCACCTACTACTAAAATTCTATCAGCACCATTTAATGCAATAGTTTTAACAGCATCATTTAATGCATGAGTTGATGCAGCACAAGCTGTTACATGAGATAAAGAAGGGCCTTTTAATCCATGTGCAATAGAAATAAATCCACTTAACATATTTACTAATGATGAAGGAATAAAGAATGGAGATATTCTTTTAGGACCTCTATTAGCACATACTACAGAGTTTTTTTCAATAGTTGATAAACCACCGATTCCAGAAGCTGAAATAAGACCAAATCTTTCAGAATCTTCAGCAGCTACTTTACCATCTTCACCAGCTAATCCTGAATCCATCATTGCTTCATGAGCTGCTTTAATACCTAATTGAATAAATCTATCAGCTTTTTTAACTTCTTTTTTGTCCATTACAGTTGATGGATCAAAGTTTTTTACTTCACCCGCTATTTTTACAGGAAATTGCTCAATGTCAAATAATGAAATTGTATCAATACCACAAACACCGTCTACTACTGCTTTAAATGAGTCTTCTACATTATGTCCAATTGAATTAATAGTTCCTAGCCCTGTTATAACTACTCTTTTCATGAAATCTCTCCGTGTTAATATTATTGTTAATTTTATTTAAATTATTCAATTTTTTTAAAAAACTCAATAAATTAAATTTAAAAACAGAAAATAAGTTTCCTAGTTTTCTGTTTTAAGCGTTAAAATTACGCGTTATTTTCGATGTATTTTAAAGCATCTGATACTGTTAAAATACCTTCTGCATCTTCATCAGGGATTTCGATATCAAATTTTTCTTCTAAAGCCATAACTAACTCAACAACGTCTAGTGAATCTGCACCTAAATCTTCAATAAATTTTGAATCTTCTTTAACTTCTGCCGCATCACAATCTAATTGCTCAACTACAACTTCTATTACATCTTCTAATAATGCCATATTTAATTCCTTTTATAAAATTGTCTAGTATTATAACAAAAAAGTTTTTAAAAAGTCTTTTAAGTTATAAAATTTATTTAATACGTTAAATTAATTAAACGTATAATCCACCATTAACTTTTAAAATTTCACCTGTTATATATGATGAATGATCACTTAATAAAAATGCAACTGCATCAGCAATTTCACTAGGATTTCCAAATCTTGATAAAGGAATATTTTTTTCATATTCAGCTTTAACTTCATCTTTTAATTCATGAGTCATATCAGTTTGAATAAAACCAGGAGTAACTGCATTATATCTAATACCACGTGCTGCTGCTTCTTTAGCAAAAGCTTTAGTCATAGCATTAACTCCACCTTTAGATGCAGCATAATTTGTCTGACCTGGATTTCCCATTTCTCCAACAATTGAAGAGATATTTACAATTGAACCAAATCTTTTTTTACCCATGAATTTTAGAGAAGCTTTACATCCAATAAATGTTGATGTTAAGTTTGCACTAATAACGTCATTAAAGTCTTCAACACTCATTCTAAGAGCTAATTTGTCTTTTGTAATTCCAGCATTATTTACTAAATAAGATAATTCTCCATCTGCATCAACTATTGTTTTAATAGCAGCTACAAACTCTTCTTCATTAGTAACATCAGCTTTAATAATAGCAGCTTTTCCACCTGAAGCTTCAATCTCTTCTTGTATCTTTTGTGCAGCTTCTGCTCCACTTCTATAGTTAATCCATACTTTTAATCCATAGCCTGCTAAAGTTTTAGCAATTTGTGCACCAATACCACGACTAGCGCCTGTTACTAATACATTTGAACCTGTAAAATTCATATTCGTCCTTTATTAAAAATTTCATTCTTATAAGATATTTCTTAAATAATTGCGTATTATATCTATACGCCCCTTTTATTATCCCAAACTCGTATATGTAATCTATCACAATATATGTATCCATAATCAATTGCCATTTGAATTACTTGCTCGCAATTTTCATTTATACTAGATGCTGTATCGCCTAAAGGCATTAAATAAACTTGTGTTTTAGGAATATTTTCTAATATTGTTTTTATTTCATTCTTTGCATCTTCTAATATTTTTGTATCTATTACAAACTTTAAATAAGAGTCTTGTGTTTTTGACAATATTTTATTTAATGTTTCATAATTAACTCTTTTTTTCAAAGATTCAAGTGAATTACTTAGTTTTACACTCATTGAAAAGATAATTTCTTTTTGATAATCATGTGTAAAGTTTAAATTTAATGAAGCGTTAGTTTCAATAGTTACTTTATGCCCTTCATTTATATAATATTTTAATAGCTTTTGAAATTCATCTTTAGACCAATATAAAAGTGGTTCCCCACCTGTTATTACAATATCCATTTTATAAATAGCAGATGATTGTTTTGTTAATTCATCAACTTCTTTTACAATTTCTTCATAAGATTTATAATTTGTCCATGAATCTTTAAACTCTTTATCAACAGCATAAAAAGAATCACAACCACATTTTTTAATTCCACTTGGTGTTTCATATTCAACATCAAAACCTACACAATTAAAATTACATTTTCCAAATCTAATAAATATAGAAGGAGTACCTACTAGTTTTCCTTCACCTTGAATTGTTGGTCCAAAGATTTCATTTATTTCAAGCATAAAATGTGCTTTTACTTTTTGGTGTTTCTAAAAATTCTATATGTGAAACTTTTACATTTAACTTATTCATTTTCTTTTGCACAATTTTTAAAAACCATGCTGATAAATTTTCACTTGTTGGAATAAAATCAACAATAATATAACCTTCATATAATTCTTTTAAATGAATAGCTTCATTTTTAAATTTATTTAAATCTATAATTGAGTAATCTTCTTCAAAACTTATTAATTCCTCTTTTGATACATTTGGAATTAAAGTTTGAAATAAAGGGTCATTTATATCTAAAATAAATTTGTGATCTAAAACATCATCTATAAAGGCTTTAAACCAATTTAAATGTTTAAAATCTGTTACCATTCCATCTTTTAATTGCTCTGCTTCTAAATAAACTAATATTTTTCCTTGATGTCCATGTAAGTGTCTACACTTTAAACATCCATCTAATGAAAATTCAGTATTTAAAGTTTGAGACCAAACTCTATGTCCGTAGCAAAAATCGAATTCTTTTGATATTTTCCAATGCATTTTTATACTTTATAGGGGATTGGGTCTTTAGTATTTGCAAGTTTGAACCCATTTAATCTTAGTCTACATGAATCACAAACACCACAAGCTTCATCGCTTTCTTTATAACATGACCATGTATGCTCCAAAGGAACATTTAATTCATTTGCATATTGAACAATTTGTTGTTTACTTAAATGAACTAAAGGAGTTTTAATTTCAATATTTGTAGTCTCTTTTGTTCCTTGATTAATTGCTTTTGTAATATCAGCGATAAATTTATCAGTGCAATCTGGATAACCTGAACTATCTTCTTGAACAACACCAATATACATAGCACTAGCTTCTTCTTTTTCAGCAATTGCTGCTGTAATTGAAAGAAAAATACCATTTCTAAAAGGCACATAAGTAATAGGTACTCCACTTTCAACTCCATTAATTGGTACATCAATAGAATCATCTGTAAGTGCTGATGCTCCAATTTGTGTAAAAAATGGAATATCTATTTCATATTTATTGGAAATTTCTAAATCATTACAAATATCTCTAAATGCTTTTAATTCTCTTTCTTGGGTTCTTTGTCCATAATTAAAATGAACCGCAATTATTTCATAACCATCTTTTTTTGCTATATATGAAGCTAAAGTAGAGTCCATTCCTCCACTTAAAATACATATAGCTTTTTTGTTTATTTTTTTACTCATATGTTAAAAAGTCCTTTTTTTCTTTACTAAAGAATTTCCAATTTATTGGTAATATTTTTACACTTGAATCTTTTGCTAAATATTCAACTTCTTCATCTAATACAATCATGCAATTACAAGAAGAAAGAATAGAAACCATTCCTGGCGATCTTTTTTTGGCAATACTAAAAAATTCTCCATCAAACATTCCTGGAATAATAGTAATTCTTCCTTTTCTTGTTTTGAAATTTTCATCTATTCTTGCATTAATAAAACTTGGATTTATCTCTTTTGACCCATTAAGTTTTTGAATTAGTATTTTTCCAAATAACTCAAAAATTAATGCTGATGCTAAAGGATTACCTGGTAAATTTAGTACAAAAGTATTATCAATTTTTCCAAATATAGTAGGTTTTCCTGGTTTAATTTTTATACCATCTATCAATGTTTGAAAATCTAATTCATTAAACGCTTCTTTTGTAAAATCTGCATCTCCTACTGAAACACCACCTGAGGTAACTATTAAATCTGCGTCTAAAGAATTTTCTACTAATTCTTTTATTGCATTAACTGTATCTTTTGCCTGACCTATAAATGTAACATCACATCCAAGCTCTTTAGCACGAGCAATAAAAGTTGGTGTATTTGAATTATATATTTGGTGGTCTTGTATCTTTTCATAATGAAGTTTTAATTCTTCACCACTTGAAAATACAACAATTTTTGGCTTCTTATATACTTTTATAAAAGAGATTCCCTGACTTGCTAATAATGTAATTTTTGCAAAGTTTAGTTCATCTCCAATATCTATTAGTTTTTCACCTGTTTTTATATCTTCACCAATAAATCTTATGTGTTGAAGTTCTTTTGTATTTTCAATGATTTTAATTTTTTTATTATCTAATGTTTGTGTATCTTCTTTTGGAATAATAGCTGTAGTATTTGAAGGAATTCTCGCACCCGTCATTATTTTAATACATGTATTTTCTTTTAATATACTGTGATTATTATCACCTGCAAAGATTGTATCAATTACTTCTAATTCATTATTTTTATCATTATAAATTATTGCATAACCATCCATTGCAGAATTATCAAATTTAGGTAGAGAACTTGTTGCAATTATTTCCTGTGCGCAAACTCTATTTTGTGCATCTTCAATTCCTATAATTTCATACTTTAAAGTTGTTTTGATATTTGAAATAATGCTTATTGCATCATTAACACTAATAGCCATTTTATTCCTTTTTTTAATTAAGATAAAAACTTATGACAAGTTAGCTATAATAGCGAAAATTTTTAAAAGTGAGATAAACAATAATGGAACTAATGCAAAGTGCAATCACAACACACGTCTATGTAATATACTTTTTTTTAGCAGTTATGCTATTTAATCTATATTCAGTATTAACACAAAAAGATTTTATAAAATTAGCAAAAAGATTAAGAGGAATGACTCCTTTATATCATTTAACTAATGCAATCGTAATTTATACAGGAACAATAGTTGCTTTTTACGCACAAGTTATGAGTATTACAATATTTTTAATGATTCCTGCTTCAATCTTTTTATTAGTAATTGAAATAAAAAGATATAAAAAAATGAGAGTTATTAAATTCGCTGATGTAAAAGCTCAAGAAGAGTTTTATAAATATGCCAAAAAAATATATATTATTGAAATTTCAGTAATTATTTCTGTTTATTTAATAAGTAAAGTGTTTTAATGCAGTTTACTTTTGATATTAATTGTGGAGATAAGTTCTTAGAAATAAGTGATGACACATATAAATATTTAATAAAAGCAAGACGACATAAAATAAATGATGAAATATATTTTAGAAACCTAAAAGATGATTTCATTTATTTGTATAAATTAAATGATATAAATAGAAGAAATGCAAGTTTTGAACTAGTATCTTATGAAGAAAAGATTATCAAGAATGATAATAATCTTCATTTGATTTGGTGTTTGGTTGACCCTAAGACTATTGAAAAGTATTTAGCTTCATTAAATGAGTTAGGACTTGATAAAATTACTTTTGTTTATTGTGAATTCTCACAAAAGAATTTTAAAGTAAATTTTGAAAAATTAGAAAAGATTTTAATCAACTCATCTTCTCAATGTGGAAGATCAAATATAATAAAATTAGAAATTAGAAATTCTTTATATGAAGTTTTAAAAGAAAATGATGATGTATATTTTTTAGATTTTTCTAAAACATCAATAGATGAGAAAAAAACTGATATTAAAACTTTAGTTATTGGATGTGAGGGTGGTTTTTCTCAAGACGAAAGATTAGCTTTTAATAAAGATAAAATAGTAGGTTTTAAATCTAATATAATTTTACGAAGTGAAACTGCAATACTTTCTGCTGCAGCTAAAATACTAATATAAACATATTTAATTAAATATATAAAAGAGAATTAAAAAAGGCTTAGAAGTGAAACTTCTAAGCCTTTTTTATTGTCTTATGAAAAGAGGTTCTAGTGAACATCTCTCCATTTAGATTTTTTCCAAAGAATTGCAAATATTGCAAATATTACTAAATAAATTAAGAACTTAGGTCCTAATTCTTCTCTTTGTTTTTTGCTTGAATCACCTACTTCTTCTAAGTAAGTAATAACCTGAGCTTGAGACTCTTCATTAAGTCCTACTCTTGGCATTGCTGTACCTTCAAGATGTTTTTGAGGTTTGTTAATAAATGTTTCTAAATATTCATGACCTCTTGATTTAATGTGTTGAGATAAATCAGGTGGTAATTTACCCATATATGCTTTGATATTATCATCAGGTGTAAATGCTGCCATTGTACCTTTTTGCATATCTGCGTATTTAATAGAGTGACATCTTTGACAAGCATCTGTAAATACTTCTTTATTTGACATTTCTTCTGGAGCAATAGATTGTAAATATGCTACCATATCTGCAATTTCTTGTGGCTGCATCCAATCATAACCTGGCATTGGATGAGTTCGTCCATCTACAAATTTATGTTCAACTTGAGAAGCTTTTGCAGGATTTTTGATAAATGCAGCTAAATAAGAAGCATCATATAATTTTCCAGCAGATCCTAAATCAGGAGGAGTTACACCATAAGCTGCTGCAGAACTTGCATGATCCATAATTTCAGGGTAACCCTTAGTTTTGATCGAGTGACAAGCTGTACAGTTTGCAGTTACAAGTGCTTCACCAGCTGTTGCATTTCCTTTTAAAGAAGTAACATCAGCTACGTCTTCTTTCAAATCTTTAAATTTGAAATCAGCTGCATCTACATGTGGATGCATTTGAGAGTGAGCAAATGGCTCAACTCCCCAGTAAGTAATAAGCGTTAAAGCTACTACTACTGCTAATACTTTTAATTCTTTCATTATAATGATCCCCTTTTCTTAGCGTCAATTTTTGTTAAGATAGGTAATACTAAGAACAGAAGTATAAATAATGTAGCTGAGAAGAATCCAACCCATGCATTTACACCTGTTGGTGGTAATTTACCATAAACAGTTAATACAATTAAATCGGCCATTAATACCCAGAACCAAATAAAGAATAATGGTCTTTTATGTGCTGGTAAAATTGCAGGATCTCTGTCTAACCATGGTAATACAAGGAAAATACCATTTGCAAATGCGAATGCAATTAATCCAATATCAAATGCTTTAAATCCAGCAATATCAAAGAAGAATCCTCTTAATACTTCATATGACCATAAGAAATACCACTCAGGATAAATATGAGCAGGTGTTACCATATTATCTGCAGGATCAAAGTTAACTGGATCCATAGCAAAGTTATAATGGAAGAATACTAAGTAAAAATAGAATATTAAGAAAATACCTAATACAGCAAAATCTTTAGAAATAAATACAGGCCAGAAAGGAATAACTTTTGACTCTTTTTTATTTCCTGATAAATATTTTTCAGCTTCTTCATCAAAATCTAACTCTTCAGAAGTTAAGTTATTAACGTGAGGAATTCTTAATGTATAAAAGTGTAATCCAATAATACCCATAATAGCAACTGGTAAAAGAAATACATGTAACATAAAGAATCTAGTTAAAGTAGCATCCGCTACATTAAAGTCTCCTCTAATCCATACAACTAATTCAGGTCCAATAATAGGTACTCCACTAAATAGGTTTGTAATAACCATTGCAGCCCAATAAGACATTTGTCCCCATGGAAGCATATATCCAGAGAATCCAGCAGCTGAGAATGTTACAAATAATAACATACCTGAAATCCAAATCATTTCTCTACCTTGTTTATAAGAACCATAATAGATACCTGTAAACATATGAATATAAATAATTAAGAATACAACTGATGCTGCAACACCATGCATATGTCTAAATAGCCAACCAAATGCAACTTCTTGCATAATTGTGTAGTTAACAGAATCAAATGCTAAATTAATATCAGGTTTGTAGTACATCATTAAGAAAATACCAGAAACTATTAAAATAGTAAAAGTTGTTGCTAATAGAACACCCATAGCCCATAAAAAGTTAATATCTTTTGGAACCCAATATTCAGTCATTAAAACTTTTTGAAGTCCAGTAGTATTTAATCTTTGGTCTAACCACTCAGCAGTTGAGTTAGCTTTTTCAAATTTTGCCATTGATTACCCCTTCGCCATCATAGTAGCAGCGATTCTTTTGTATTCAGGACCTTCTTCACCTAAAACGATAGATGTTCCTTTTACACTAAATGGAGGTAAATCAAGAGGTCTTGGAGGAGGTCCAAATGTATTCTTTGCGTTTGCATTGAATTCTCCACCGTGACAGGCACACTTCCACATATCTTTCTTCCATGCTGGAATACACCCTAAGTGAGTACATAAACCAATTGCAACAGTAAATCTGTCAGAACCGATTATTAAATCTCTAGGAGCTTCTCCCATAGCAGCAGTTTTCTTTAATAAGAAAATTGGCTTTCCTCTCCATGCAACAGTTACGGGATTTCCAGCTTTTAAGCTACCAAGTTCTACATTTGTAAAACCTCCAGCTAAAACACTTGGAAGTGGATCCCATGCTTGTTTCATACCAACAAGTGACGCGGCACCACCTACTGCAGCAACTGCAGCAAATGAATAACCAAGAAAATCTCGTCTATTAGTTTCGTTAGACATATTTGGCTTCCTTTTTTTTGAATTAAAATCCACTAATTATATTGTGTTTTTTCTTAAATAAGATTGACTTATGTCACGAAATGTTATGTTAATGCTATTATTGAGAATTATATACACAAAAAGTAAGATAATGTGCGTTTTTATTTATTATTAGAGAATCTTATGATTCTCTAATAAACTTAACTATTTGTGATTCTATGTCATCTTTATTGATGATTGAATCATGATTAATTTTTGAGTTAAATAAATCTTTTATACTTTGTGGTAAGTTTGCATCATATTTTGAAGAGATTTCTTCTAATGCTTCTTTATCACTGTATTTTAGGTTGTTTTGCTTTAATGAATTCAAAACAGTAGGTGAAAATTTAGTCCATTCTGCTGTTGAATAAATAACTGTTTTTAGATTTTTTTCTTTTAAATCTTCGTATGCTTTTAAACAAGTTGCTGTATGAGGATCCATTAAATACCCATCATCTAAAAATTCTTTAATTATTTTCTGCCCATAAGCATCATCTGAATCTACAGCTGAAAACTCTTTTTGAAGCTTAAGTGTTTCATCTTTACTCATTTTGAAAATGTTATTCTGATTTAAGTCATCTAATAATTCTTTTGTTCTTTTTGCACCATATAACGAGTACATTACTCTTTCAATATTAGATGATTTTAAAATATCCATAGCAGGTGATTTAGTAAGTTTTAACTCTTTTCCTCTAATGTCATAAACACCTGTGTTAATCCATTGTGTTAAAATATTATTTTCATTTGATGCTACAAGGAATTTTTCAATTGGAACTCCCATTTCTTTTGCATAAAATGCACCTAAAACATTTCCAAAGTTTCCTGAAGGTACTACTAAATAGATTTTTTCACCCATTTGTATTTCTTCTTGTTTTAATAATTGGATATATGACCAAAAATGATAAATTATTTGGAAAATAATTCTACCAAAGTTTACAGAATTAGCAGCAGATAGTTTAATACCATCTCTTTGTAATTCTTCTTTAAAACTTTTTGATGCAAGTAATTTTTTAAGTGCAGATTGTGCATCATCAAAATTACCTTTAATTCCAATAACTTTTAAGTTTTTCCCATCTTCACAAACCATTTGTAATCTTTGAACATCACTTGTTCCACCTTCAGGATAAAGACAAGCTACTTGAATATTCTTTTTGTTTTTAAAAGTATTTAAAGCAGCTGGTCCTGTATCACCAGAAGTTGCAGCAAGTATTAAATAGTTTTCATCTTTTTTTTGTGCAATAGAAGAAAGAATTGAACCAAAAGGTTGTAATGCCATATCTTTAAAAGCTCTTGTTGGTCCGTGATATTGTTCATGCACAAATAAATCATCTTTTACTTTTACTACAGGACAAGGATTTGACGCATCATCAAAATTATCATAAAGGTCTAATGCTTTATTTATTTCATCTTCATCAATATCAATTTCAAAAGCTTTTAAAACATCATAGGCTAATTCTTTATATGTTTTATTTATATGATTTACTAAAAAATCTTTTTCGAATGTAGGTAACTTTTCAGGTACATATAATCCACCAAATGAAGCACTTGGACTTAAAATAGCTTCACTAAATGATACTTCTTTAGCTTTGATACCATCATTGCCTCTTGTTTCAATAAAATTCATCTTTATCCTTCTTCATTTAATAATTTATCAATATCAATCCCATTATTAGGATTATCTCTTCTTAAAAATTGTGTTCCAATTCCATCTTTTGTAAATAGCTCTAATAATATTGAATGTTCAACTCTACCATCAATTATATGTGCCTTATTTACACCATCATAAATAGTTTCTATACATGAATCAACTTTTGGAATCATTCCACCTGCTATTGTTCCATCAGCTTTATAAGCTTCAACTTGTTCTTTATCTAAGGTAGTTAATAACTTACCTTCTTTATCTAAAACGCCTACAATATCAGTTAAAAATAGAACCTTTTGAGCTCCAAGTGCAGCTGCAACTTTTGATGCAGCAAAATCAGCATTAATATTAAATCCTGGATGATTTGGCTCTGCAGAATCCGCAATTGGAGCAATTACTGGAATAAATCCTTCTTTAATTAAGTTGTTAATTAAATCTGCATTTATCTCAGTAATCTCACCTGTGTATCCAAACTTTCCACCATCTTTTGGCTTTGCTTCTATAATTGCTGAGTCTTTTCCTGAAATACCAATAGCTTTTGCACCATGATGATTTAGTAAAGATGTTATATTTTTATTTATTTCACCAGAAAGTACCATTTCAACAACTCTCATAGTTTCTTTTGAAGTCACTCTATGTCCATCAATAAATTCAGACTTAATTTCAAGTTTTTCTAAGAGTTCAGAAATTCTAGCTCCCCCACCATGAACTATAACTGGGTTAATTCCAAGAAGTGATAAAAGAACTATGTCTTGTGCGAATTTTTCTTGTAATTCAGGACTTGTTTGTGCTGAACCACCATATTTTATTACAATAGTTTTATTATTAAATTTTTTAATATAAGGAATGGCATCAAGTAGAGTTTCTACTTTATGATGTTTTTTTTGCATAATATTTCCTGTAAATGTTTTTAAAGATAGTGATTATATCTAAATGTATCTTAATGAGAAAAAGTCTTGTTTTAATAATATGATTATAATTTTTACTGTTGTATTATTCTTTTATGAAAAAATTTTTAGCACTAAAAGCCAGCGCTGGTTCTGGCAAAACATTCGCACTTACCGTTAGGTATATTACGCTTTTATTATTAGGTGCAAAACCTAATGAAATACTTACTCTTACTTTTACAAATAAAGCTGCAAACGAAATGAGTGAAAGAATTTATAATACATTATTAACCCTAGGTGATGATGAAGCATATTTAAATGCGATTATTAATGAGTCATTACTTTCTAAACAAGAAATTCTAGGAAAGAAGAATTTTTTAGTAAAGTCTTTTACTAATGCAAACTTGAGTATATTTACTATTGATAAGTTTATAAATAATATTCTGAGAGAATTTTGTGGATATATTGGAATATCTGATGATTTTGAGATTAAAGAAGATGATATTGAATCTTTATCTATGAAGTTTTTACAATCACTTGATTCAAAACAGTTTGACTCATTGATTGACTTCTCTATATATGAGAAAAAGAAGTTTAATTCTATATTTGACTTATTCAAAAACTTACTAGAAAAAAATGAAAATATAGATATTGTAGATATTGATGCAAAACTAATTAATATTCAAAAAGAACAAGTACTATTAAGTGCTTATAAAATTAAAGAAGCTATTTTAAATTGTGAAATAGCAAGTAATTCTGCTAAAAAAGCTGTAGATTTTGAAAACTTTGATGGCTTGTTTACAAAAACATGGTTAGGAAAAGAGACCTTAAGTGATTATTCATATTTTAAAAAATGCACAAATGAAACTTTAGAAAGTTTTTTCCTAAGTGTTAAAGAAGAAATAGGACTATATTATAAACTTAGAGCAGGTTATAGTCTTAGCAAACTCTTTGAATTATATTTAATGTTTAAAAATTTTAAATTAATATTTAACAAAAATAAAAACTACTTGGAATTTAATGACATTTCAAATTTAGTATATGAATTATTAAGTTCAAAAATTGACAAAGAATTTTTATACTTTAGACTTGACTCACAATTTTCACACATTTTAATGGATGAGTTTCAAGATACATCATTATTACAATATAGAATTTTAGAACCACTAATAAAAGAAGCCTTATCAGGTGATGAAACTAAGTTTAAAACATTTTTCTATGTAGGTGACACTAAACAGTCTATTTATAGATTCAGAGGTGGTAAAAGAGAGTTATTTGATTATGTTGCTAACACAAATAAATCACTTGAAGTTGAAGTTTTAAATACAAATTATAGGTCTTGTGAAAATGTAATTAATTTTGTAAATTCATTATTTGTAAATCTACCTTCTTATGAATATTACGACCAGTTATCAATAAGAAAAGGTGGCTTTGTTGAAGTTCTTGTTGATAAACAGCTAGTCGAAGATGAAAAATTTTTAAGTGTTGCTTCAAAAATTGCATCTTTAATAAAGCAAGGTGTTAATTCAAATGATATTGCAATTCTTACATACACTAATTCTGATGTATTAGATATGTATAACTATTTAAAAGAGAAATTCCCTTCTTTAAAAATATCAACAGAAATGACATCAAAATTAATCAATCAAGAAAATGTAAAAGCTGTAATAAATGCAATTAAATATATTTATTTTAAAAAAGAGATATACAAAGAGAATTTAAATGCATTAATTGGAAAAAAAGTTTTAAGTAAATTAGATATAAATTTTGATGTTGATAAAAAGTCTATTCAAGAAATTATAAAAGAGATTGCAACATCTTTAAAAATTATTGATGAAAATGTTGTTAAATTTATTGAATGCAGTACTATTTACAATAATATTGTTGATTTTGTGTATGAAATAGATAAATTAGATGCTGTAATGGAAAATAGTGAAGCATCAGGATTACAAATACTTACAATTTTTAAATCAAAGGGTTTGGAGTTTAACACTGTTATTTTACTTGATAGAATAAAAAGAAAAAATTCTGATAAATCTTCACTACTTTTTGAATATGATAGTGTTGAATTAAAAAATATATTCTATAAGATAAAAGGTTATGAAAATTATAACGAACAATACTCCAAAGCAATTGCTAAAGAAAAAGCTTTAAGTATGGAAGATGAAATAAATATTTTATATGTAGCACTTACAAGAGCAAAAAACAATATGATTATTTTTAAAAAAGAAAAATCTTCAGTATTTGATATCTTATCTATGAAAGCTTTACAAAGTGGTCAAATAATTGAAAGTACGAATGTATCAAAAAATTATGAAAAGAGTGAAAAAATCATTTATACGCCAATGGATTTAGGACAACAAGAAAAGCAAATATCAAAAGAAAAAGATTTAGATGATAATAGATTACATTCAAAGTATTTTGGTATTGCTACTCATTTCTGCTTAGAAATGATGAATAGTTTTAACTCTTCAGATTTAGAATATTGCTTAAATTTAGTAAGAACAAGGTATTCAAATTATCTAGATGAAATTGATTTTATTAATATTAAAAATAGAATATCAAACTTATTAGAAAATGAATTCTTTAAAAATTTGATAAGTGATTCTAAGTTCATAAGTGAACAGGCTTTAGTTTATAATGGAGAAATTAAGATTATTGATTTACTTTTATTTAAAGATGATAAGTATTATATTTTTGATTATAAAACTACAAAAGAAAAATCAGATGAACATATTTCTCAAGTTTCTTATTATAAAAAGGCTATAGCTGAAATATTTAAAAGTAAAGATGTTTTCTCTTATTTAGTTTATTTAAAAGAAAACGAAGTTTTAATAGATGAGGTTTAAACAAAATACCTAATCGAAGCAAAAGCATAAGCTTTTGTTTTTGCTATTTGTTCTATTTGTTTATCATTTATAATTCCACCAAGTGCTATTATATTCATATTTTTAAACAAGTTTAGCACTTCCTCAAATTTTTGTATTCCTTTTGCTTCACCTTTATTTGGTGTTTTAAATATAGGTGAATAAGTAATTGCATTTACCTGTAATTCTTGAGCTTTTTTTATATCTTGTAAATTGTGACAAGATATAATCACATATAAACCTAAATCTTTTGCTTCTTTGATTTTTTTAAATTGTTTAGAATTTAGATGAACACCATTTGCTCCAAGTTTTTCTGCAAGTTTTAAATCTGTATTTATTAAAATTTTTTCTATATTAAAATCTTTACAAACTTTTACAAATATACTAGCTAATTGTTCAAAGTTTTCTGATTGCTTATCTCTAAAACAGGCAATATCAATTGATTTTTTTTCTAATACATTTATTAGGTATTTTTCAAATTGTTCTGGATTATTTGTATAATAAGTAGGATCACTTATTAAATATGATTTCAATTTTTTATTCATTTAAATAATTCCTTTCTTTTATATAGAATAAGATTTTAGACATAAAAAAAGGGATGAGCGAACTCATCCCTTTTAAATATTAAGAAAACTAAAAGTTCTAGTGATCTTCTTCATGCATCATAATTGATCCAGCAATATAAACATAAGTTAATATTGCAAAAACAAACGCTTGTAAAACACCAAACGCAGTTAACATAAAGAATCCAGATAAAGGAACAAGCCAAGGTGTTAACATTAATAATACCATTAAGAACATATCATCACCTCTAATTGCACCAAAAAGTCTGAACGATAATGAAACGATTCTTGATATATGAGAAACGATTTCAATTGGGAACATTAATGGAGCTAATATTGGCATTGGACCCATAAAATGTTTAAAGTAATTGAAAAAACCATTTTTCTTAATACCTAAGTAGTTGTAATATACAAATACAATAAGTGCTAAAGACAGAGTAAAGTTAATATTTGCTGTTGGTGATTCAAAACCTGGAACAACACCTATTAAGTTTGCACAAACAATTACTAAAGCTAAAGATGCGATTAATGGCATATAAGTTCTAGCGTTTTTTTCACCCATTGTATCAGCACCTACTGAAATAATTCCACCAATAAATGTTTCCATAACATTTTGTGCACCAGTTGGAACTAACTGTAATCTTTTTGTAGCTGATCGTGCTATTAAAAATATTATTCCTACCACTAGGACAAAGTGTGATAAGATAATCCATTCTTGGCCGTGACCACCAATTGATCCCAAGAATGTAAATAGTCTACCTTCCATTTTCTTCCTTTTTTTATTTCTCAATACTAAATTATTTAGACATTATATGATTTGTTTTCTAAAAAGTATCTAAAGATTATAAATTAATTTAAATTTGTTTAAATCTATATGCATTTTGTTTCAAATTTTCCCTAATTAATTTTTGATGCTCTTCACCTTTTGTTTCAACTGCAATTGTTACATGAGCCTCGCCAAATTCAAGCTTCACAGAGTTTCTATCATAATCAATTTGAACAATATTTGCATCACTTTGTCTAAGAACATCGGTTAATTTCATAAGTGCTCCTGTTTTATCCATAAGTGTTACGATTAGATTCATTTTTCTATATGATTTTACTAAACCTTTATCAATAATTAAAGAAAGCATAGTTACATCAATATTACCACCACAAACTATTGAACAAACTTTTTCATTTTCAATGTCTACTTTTTTATGCATAATAGCAGCAGTTGCAACAGCTCCCGCTCCTTCAACTACAAGTTTATGTTTTTCTAATAAAAATAAAATTGCATTAGCAATTTCATTATCACTTACTTCAACTATTTGATCAACATGTTCTAAAATAATATCAAGAAGTTTTGGTGTCACATCTCTTACAGCAATTCCGTCAGCTATTGTTTTTACAGATACGGAATCAATTGGCATTCTAGATTCAAATGATTCTTTCATTCCTCTAGCACCACTTGCAACTACACCTGTAATTTTAATATTAGGGTTTATTTCTTTTGCTGCAATTGCAATTCCTGAAATTAAACCACCACCTCCAATTGGAACAATAATATGTTCCATATCTTCAATTTTCTCTAAAATTTCTAAGGCAATTGTACCTTGTCCTGCAATTACTGCATCGTCAGCAAAAGGATGAACAAATTCTTTTTTATTTTCTTTTGCGAATTCAGTAGCTTTAGCATATGCTTCATCAAAGTTTTCACCTATTAAAACTACATTTGCACCATATGATTTAACACCCGAAATTTTTGTAAGAGGAGTTGATTCTGGCATAAAAATAGTTGCTTCACAATCAAAATGTTTGGCAGCATAAGCCAAACCTTGAGCATGGTTTCCTGCACTTGCAGCTACCACACCATTTTTTCTTACCTTATCATCCATAGTTGCTAATTTATTAAAAGCACCTCTAATTTTAAAACTACCTGTTAGTTGTAAATTATCTTCTTTTAAATATATTTGCGCTTTTAAATCATTACTTAAAATTGGAGCTTTAACTAATGGTGTATTTAAAACAGTACTTGCTAATCTTTTTTTTGCTTCTTTTATATCATTTAATGTAATCATTTTTTCTTTTCTCATTTTTATTATTTATTGATGTTATCTAAAAATATGTTTCATCATAATTAATTATGATAAAACATATTTTTATTAGAGCCAAAAGCCCTAATAATTTCTTTTTTTAACAATGTTTACAGCTTTTACCATATTCTCTAAACTCTGTTTTACTTCTGGCCACTTTCTAGTTTTTAAGCCACAATTATCAACAGTCCATTTTCATAATCTTTTATATCATCTCTTACAAATGACCAATTCAATATAGTAACAGGACCAGTTAGCATACCTTTAGATAAGATTTTTTTATTTACTACAAGAACTGAAATTAGATTAAAGGCAATATCATGTGATGCGTCTTCATCTTCATAATTTTCATTTGAGATTAATATTTTATTACTTAAGTGTTTTTTAGCAAATAACCTTAAATAAAATTTATTGCGAAGTGCAAATGAATAATTCTTAATTACAAATAAAAATAAATATGGTATTATTCTAATAAAAAGGTACGTATTACTTTGAAATTTACATTTGTAACACTTTTCCCAAATTTAATTGAACCATATTTTCAAGACTCTATTTTGAAAAGGGCAGTTGATTCAAACTTTATATCTTATGAGTTTTATAATCCAAGAGACTTTACAAGTAACAAGCATTTAAAAGTTGATAAACAAATGGTAGGTGGAGGAGCAGGAATGCTTATGACTTGCCAGCCTTTATTTGATTGCTTAGATAAAATAAAACAAGAAAACGAAGATGCTTATATTATTTTTCCACTTGCTGCTGCAAAAGCATTTAAACAAAATGATGCAAAGCGTTTAAGTAGTAAAAAAAATATTGTTTTTGTAAGTGGTAGATATGAAGGAATTGATGAAAGAGTGATAGAAAAATACGCAAATGAAGTATTTTCTGTCGGAGAATTTGTATTAACAGGTGGAGAATTACCATCTTTAACAATGAGTGATGCAATTTCTCGAAATGTTGAAGGAGTACTTGGGAATGCCCAATCCTTAGACGTTGAGAGTTATGAAAATCAACTTTTGGAAGCTCCATCTTTCGCTAAACCTGAAATTTTCCAAAATTTAAGTGTGGTTAAAGAATTCTTAAAGGGAAATCATAGTAAAATTTCCGACTTAAAAAACCAGATGTCAATTTGTAAGACAAAATACTATAGACCTAATAAGGAAAAACAATGAAAAACAGATATATCGCTAGTTTCGAAACTGCACAAACAGAGTCAAAAGAGATCCCTCAATTTAGAGCAGGAGATACTGTAAGACTTGGTATTGAAATTAAAGAGGGTGAAAAAAAGAGAGTTCAGACTTACGAAGGTATCGTAATTGCTAGACACGGTGAAGGTGTTTCTGCAACATTTAACGTAAGAAAAATCGGAGCTAACTCTGTTGGTGTTGAAAGAATTTTCCCATTATACTCAGATTCAATTAAATCTTTTGAAGTACTAAGAAGAGGTAGAGTAAGAAGAGCTAAGTTACATTACCTAAGAGGATTAAGAGGAAAAGCTGCAAGAATTAAAGAATTAAAAAGATAGTAAAACTTTAGAGCTTAGGCTCTATAGTTAATTAATATGTCAAAAATATTAATTCACACTACTTCTTTTATAGAAGCACAGCCTATAGTTGATTTTTTTAATTTAGAAAAATTGACTAATCCACTAGAAAATACAATTTATTCTAATGATGATTTGATACTTATCGTTTCTGGTATAAGTAAAGAAAAAATATTAGAATCCCTAAATTATATTTTTAAAAACTATCAAATTTCTAAAGCTTTTGATTTAAGTATCGCTTCTTGTAGTGATGGATCAATTGCATTAGGAACACTTTTTTGTACCAATCGATTTATTAATGGACTTAATTTTGCTAATGTTACAACTGTTGAAAAACCTTTAGAAAGTGATAAAGATTTAGAAACACTACTTGTAGACAAACAAGCAGAATTTTTCAAAGAAACTTGTAAAGAAAATATCAAAGACTTTTATATATTAAAAATTGTATCAGATTATTTTGATGAAACCCAAGCAAGTGATAAAAAGATTTTTGAACTAATAAATAACTCTATTTTAAAATGGAAAAACTTAATAAAATAAAGGCAATCGTATGCTTCATGATATGGTAAATTTTGTAGTTGATACAGTTGGTAGTTTTGGCTATATAGGTATTTTTATTATGATGTTTCTAGAAAGCTCATTTTTTCCTTTCCCTTCTGAAGTTGTTATGGTTCCTGCTGGATACCTAGCTTATAAAGGTGAAATGAATATATATATGGCAATATTATGTGGAGTTGCTGGTTCACTTTCTGGTGCTTTATTTAACTATTTTTTAGCAGTAAAATTTGGAAGAAAATTCTTAGTTAAGTATGGAAAATATTTCTTTATTAAAGAAGAAACAATTTCTAAAATGGAAGAGTTCTTCAAATCTCATGGTCATATTTCAACTTTTTCAGGACGTTTAATTCCAGCTGTACGACAATATATTTCATTTCCAGCGGGACTTGCTAGAATGAATTTATTTACTTTTTCTTTATACACAAGTTTAGGTGCTGCTATTTGGGTTGTTATCCTTACACTTCTTGGATATTATCTAGGAGATAATGAAGCGCTTATAAAAGAGTACTTAAGATATATAATTGCTTTTATTTTAATTAGTTTAGTAATTCTTGGGTTTTGGTATTATAAAAAGATTAAGAAAACAAAAGAAGCATAAGTGCAAGCCCAAGCTTATAAATATGCACTAATTGCAGTATTTTGTTGGTCTACTGTTGCTACTGCTTTTAAAATTGCTTTAAACTATTTAAGTCCAAGTGAATTAGTTTTATATGCATCAATAATGTCTACACTAATTCTTTTTTCAATAGTTATCTATCAAAAAAAAATATCTGAAGTTAAAATACATATAAAATCAAATTTTAAATTAGTATTTATTTTAGGATGTATAAATCCTTTTTTATACTATCTTATACTATTTAAAGCATATGACCTACTTCCAGCTCAAGAAGCACAGTCTATTAATTATACTTGGGCACTTATGCTAGCTTTTTTATCTGTAATATTTTTAAAACAAAAACTCACTATTAATGACATATTAGCTGGAATAATTTGTTATTTTGGTGTTTTGATAATTGCTACTAAAGGTGAGCCTTTTTCATTATCTTTTTCAAATTTAGATGGTGTGTTTTTTGCTCTTTTATCAACAATTATTTGGGCAAGTTACTGGATTATAAATACAAAAATAAAAGTTGACCCAATTGTTGGCTTATCTTCAAACTTTGTAATAGCCTTACCTATTGTTGTAGTTTATTTCTTTTTAACGCAACCTTTAGTTATTCCTGATATTAAAGGCTTATTAGCAGCTTCATATGTAGGTTTTTTTGAAATGGGAATAACATTTCTTTTTTGGTTAAAAGCTATGCAAATAGCAACATCAACTTCAAAAATTGCAAACTTGATTTTTATATCACCTTTTATATCTTTAATTTTTATTTACTTCTTAGTTGGTGAAAAAATCTTAGTATCTACTGTTATTGGATTAACTACTATTATTTTAGGTCTTATAATACAACAATTAAAAACTTCAAAATAAAGCTAAATTACTTAAAAGTCTCATCAAAATAGCATTAAAGTAGCTTTTTAAGATATTAGTTCAAATTCATCACTTTCTATACAAATAAGCTACATTTTTTAAGTCTGATATAAGTTTACATTCGAAATAATGACTATATAAAAATTAGTAGTACTTTTTGTACTACTAAAATATTTGTATAAAAGATATAGAAAATGGCAAAGCAAAAAAACAAAAGAACTGTAATTCAAAAAGTAATAAACAATCATAAAAAAGGTAATAAGAAAGAAATTTCTCAACTTACTATTAAGATTGATAAAAAGCTTGATATTGCACTTTTAACATTAAGCAAGTCATTAAATATATCAAAAAATAAACTAATTGAAGACATACTTTTTGAAAGTGGTATTATTCAAGAAGTTGATGAAAACTATTTAGGTGAAGAATAATGACAAAGTTTCCTAGTCAAGATGAGATAGTTACTTCAGTAATAAAAGGTATTACTGTTGCTAAAACTAATTATACTAATTGGACTGCTGATGAACTTTTCTTATCGTATGGACCTCCTAAGTTTTTAACTATTCATGTCTCTCAAGAAATTGCAAAACTTCAAAACCCACCAGAGATTTTTATTGATGCTACTATTGCAGATATTCTTAGATGTTCATTACCTAAAAGAGATGCTTTTAGATCTTTTATGAAAGAGAATAATATTGCACAAGATGTTATATGTTTAACACTTGATGAAAGATTTGAACATAAAAGTGATAATGATTCAATTTCAAAAGTTGTTATGAGTATTAGAAACGGCGTTAGAAATGCACAAAGCGAATATAAAGCTGATATAGAACAAATATGTAAACTACTTCAAAGAGAAGATCCTGATGCTTCTACTCTTGATTATGGACTATTTGCATTCTATTTAGATATTTCAAATACAGCAAGAAAAAAAAGTGAAAAAAGATTAGAAGAAATTATTGAATCTTTTGATAATATAGTATCTTCATACAAAAATTTAAAATCAAGCTTCAAAGGGGGAGACATCAATAAAATTGAAAATATCGGTGAATGGTGTGTGGGTTGTTATATTATAGAACCCGCTGTGTAAAGAATTAAAATTTAAATAAAACTAAGGAAAGAAAAATGAAAATATTTAACAAAATTTCAATGGCAATAGCTACAGTTGCAGTTGCAGGTTTGATGACAAGTGCTAGTGCAGATAAATTAGATGATATTATTAAAAAGAATGAACTTAATTGTGGAGTTGTATTAGATTTCCCACCAATGGGTTATTTTGATAAAGATAATAAAGCAGCAGGTTTTGATGTTGATTATTGTAATGATTTAGCAAAAGCATTAGGTGTAAAATCAAATGTACTTAACTTAACATGGGCAGATAGAATTCCATCATTAGTATCTGGTAAAACAGATGTTGTAATTGGTTCTACTTCTGATACTTTAGAAAGAGCAAAATCAGCTGGTTTCACAACTCCATATTTCGTATTCAAGTTCCAAGTTATTTCTAAAAAAGGTACTTCAATCAAAACTTTTGATGATTTAAAAAATGTTAAAGTTGGTGCTGCAATTGGTACAACTTATGAAACAGAATATTTAAGTTATGCAAAAGAAAAAGGTTGGGGAAAAAGCAATTATACATCATTCAAATCTGAAAACGATGCTTACTTAGGTTTATACCAAGGAAAAGTTGATGCAATTATTTCAACAAATACTAATATCGCAACTAAACTTCAAACTAAAGAGTTTAAAGATTATGTAGCTGGTCCTTTTGTACCTAATTATGACGACGTGGTTGGTATTATTACTAAAAGAAGTGAAGTAGCATTTATCAACTACTTAAACTTATTTTTAGTTCACCAAATCAGAGATGGTAAATTAGAAGCAGCATATAAAAAACATTTTGGAACATCTGCTCCTCAGGCGTTAATTCAGTCTTTAAGAGACAACAAATAAGTTTTGCTTAGAGGTCTTTTTTAGGCCTCGTTGGAGAATTTAAATAATAAGGAGGAGAGAATAAATGGATTATGAATTTCATTGGAATGTAGTATTAAATGCATGGCCACAACTACTTGATGGTGCTTTTGTTACTTTACATGTATCAGTATTGTCTATGTTAGTTGGTATTGTAATAGCAGTTTTTTTAGCTTTAGGAAAAATGTCAGAATTTAAGATTTTTTCTTATTTTTCAAATACATGGATTGAGATTGCAAGAAATACACCAGCATTGTTTCAAATATATATGGCGTATTTTGGTTTAGGAGCATTTGGTATTCATTTAAGTCCTTATTTTGCAGTATTTTCTGCTTTGGTTTTTATAAACGCTGGTTACTTAGCTGAAACTTTTAGAGGAGGATTTCAATCTATTCCTAAAACTCAGTACAGTGCATCTAAATCATTAGGAATGAACCAATTTCAAGTATATAGATATGTGATTTTACCTCAAATGTTTAGGAAAATTCATCACCCAATGACTAATCAATTTGTTTGGTCTATTCTTATGAGTTCATTAGGTATTTTAGTTGGTATGAGTGAGTTAGCTGGAGAGACACAAAGATTACAATCTTTATCTTTTAGAACATTAGAATTCTTTATTGCAGCTGCAATCATCTATTTTATAATTACAAAGTTAGTTTTATTCGTAGCTAACTTAGTTTCAAAAAAATTATTTAAAGGAGATATATAATGTCATTATTTACTCCCTTATCATGGAATGATGCAGGTTTTATTTTAGAAGGTATTTTAAATACTATCTATATTTCAGTAGTTGCTATTGTAATTGGAAGTATTTTAGGTTTAATTGTTGGTTTTGCAAGAGCTGAGAGTGGAAAATTAGGAAACTTTATTTTAGGTGGTTTTGTAGATATTTTAAGATCTGTTCCTTTGATTATTCAACTTGTGTTGTTTACTACATTCATGGGTGTTATGGGTTATCCTCTTAATCCTTTTGTAGCTGGTTCTATTGTTTTATCTTTATATACAATGGCTTTTATGACAGAAGTATTTAGAGCAGGTTTTGAAAGTGTTCATCAATCAATGAGAACAGCTGCAAGGTCTTTAGGTATGACTTATTGGCAAACTGTTAGATATGTAAGAACTCCTATTGGATTAAGAGCAGTATTGCCTTCATGGATTGGAGTAGCACTTTCTGTGATTAAAGATTCAGCTTTAGTTTCAGTTATTGGATATATGGAGTTATTAAGAACTTCAGAACAACTCATCTCAAGGTCACAACAACCCTTAGAGATACTTATTGGAGTTGGAATTTTTTACTTTATTATTTCATATCCATTATCGTTATATGGAAAAAGACTTGAAAGGAAAATGGCATTATGATTCAAATTAGAGGTGTACACAAATCGTTTGGTGATTTAGAAGTTTTAAAAGGTATTGACTTAGATGTTAATAAAGGTGAAGTTGTTAGTGTAATTGGTGGTAGTGGTAGTGGAAAATCTACTTTATTATATTGTATTAACGCAATTGAAAAAATTCAAAAAGGTAAGATTCTTGTTGATGATGTTGATGTTCATGCAAAAGAAACAAATCAAGATATTTTAAGACAAAAACTAGGAATGGTTTTTCAACAATGGAACTCTTTTCCTCATTTAACTGTTTTAGAAAATGCTGCACTTGCTCCTCAAATTGTATTAAAACAAAGTAAAGAAGAAGCAATGGAAATTGCAAAAAAAGAGCTAATTCATGTAGGACTTGGAGATAAGTTTGATATGTATCCTACAAGAATGTCAGGAGGTCAGCAACAAAGATTAGCAATTGCAAGAGCATTAGCTATGAAGCCTGAGTATATGCTTTTTGATGAAGTTACATCAGCACTTGATCCTGAATTAGTTGGAGAAGTACTTGATACTTTAAGACTTTTAAGAGATGATGGAATGACGATGATTACAGTTACACATGAAATTGCATTTGCAAGAGAAGTTTCTGATAAAGTTGCATTTTTTCATAAAGGTGTAATTGAAGAAATTGGAACACCAGAAGAGGTAATTGAAAATCCTAAAAAAGAAAGAACACAACAATTCTTAAGCAAGGTATTACATTAATAATGAGACATAAAAGAAGAACTAAATCAAAGGTGCAAGATTTGCATAAAGGCCAGAATAATTATTTTTAAAAATTAAGAAAGATTTAAAGTAGTAAGAGGGACGAACTTGCCGGAACTGCCCTCTTTTGCACATTAAAAGCATGCGCTATAAACTACTTAAAATTCATTTAAAAAACAATAAATTTTAAGGATTAAAAATGAAAAAAGAACAAGAACTTATAGATTTAGCTGTAAACCTTGCTAGTAAATGGCAAAATAGAGCTACACAACTTGTTAGTGACTGGGATAGAGAATTTTATATAAAAATGAATAAAATGCTTGAACAACCAAAAGATAAAGCGCTTTTAATTGAGCTTATGGATCAATGCTTTAGAGCCAAGTCTAATGCTAGAATTGCAGATCAAATATGTTTTTTACTTGAAAAACATGGTATGGCACATTTTTTTACAACAAAAGATAAAACACTTTTATATTTATTTCAAAATATAGGTAAGTACTTACCAAGTATTTCTGTTCCTTTATTTGTAAATCAAATTAGAGAAGATACAAATACTGTCGTAATTAAAGGTGAAGAAGAAATCTTTAATGCCCATCTTAAAAAAAGAAAAGAAGAAGGAACTAGAGTAAATATCAACCTTATTGGTGAAGTTGTACTTGGTGAGCAAGAAGCTCTTGAGCGAATGGAAAAATATATAAAGGCATTAGAAAATCCTAATGTTGACTATATTTCTATTAAAATATCTACTATTTTCTCACAAATAAATCCTTTGAACTTTGATAATGTGGTTGAGATTCTAGTTGAAAAACTTACAAAAATTTATGATGCAGCACAAAAAAATAAGTATGTAACAAAAGCTGGAGAAAAAAGAGATAAGTTTATAAATCTTGATATGGAAGAGTATAGAGATTTAGCAATTACTGTTGAAGTATTCAAAAAGGCTTTAGAAAAACCACAATTTAAAAACCTTTATGCTGGAATTGTATTACAAGCTTATTTACCAGATTCATTCCTTTGGCAACAAGACTTATGTAATTGGGCAAAACAAAGAGTTCAAAATGGTGGAAGTCCTATCAAGTTTAGACTTGTTAAGGGTGCTAATATGGAAATGGAAGAAACAGAAGCTTCTCAAAAGCATTGGGAAATGGTTACTTATGTAGAAAAGTGCGACACTGATTCAAACTATAAAAGAATGGTAAGATATGCGTTAGATAAGGAAAATGCTCCTTATATGCACATAGGAACTGCTTCACATAATTTATTTGAATTAGCATTTGCTACAGTTACGGCACAACAAAATGCTACAAGCCAGTTTCATACTTTAGAAATGCTAGAAGGTATGAGCGAATCTGCAAGACTTGCTATTAAAGAGATTTCAAAAGAAGTGATTTTATATGCACCAACTGCATCAAAAGAGCAGTTTACAAATGCAATTGCTTATTTAGTAAGAAGACTTGATGAAAATACAGGTCCAAATAACTTTATACGATATTCATTTGGATTAACAGTTGGTTCAAAAGATTGGAAAATGCAAGAGAATTTATTTAGAGAATCTTTTGAAGTTGAAAAAACATCTTTTGTGGGTTCAAAGAGAACTCAAAATAGATTAGAAGAAAAATGGGATAACTTTTCAAACTCTTCTTTTGATACAAACTCATACCATGCAGAAGCTGATACTGATTTTATCTTAGAAAAAAATCACGAGTGGGCTGCTAATATTGTTAAAAAATGGAAACACACAGCTAATAGTGTTCACGAAATTGCTCCTGTTGTTGTGGGTGGAGTTGATTTAATTGGTGAGCGAAAAATTTATGATGCTATTGATAAATCGCAATTACAAGATAATGTATTAGCAGGAAAATTTGCACTTGCAAATAAAGAAGATATTGATAAGGCTGTTGCAGTAGCACGTGCTGATGTTGATGGATGGAGAGATTTAACTCATGCACAAAGACATGTAGCTTTAAAAAAAGCTGCAATTAAAATACGAGAAAGAAGAGATGATTTAATAGGAGTCGCTGCTGCTGAGGTTGGTAAGGTATTTACAGAAACTGATGTAGAAGTATCTGAGGCTATTGATTTTATTGAATTTTATTCACATGCAGTAAGACATTTTGATTCTTATGAAAATTTAGAAGTAAATGCAAAAGGTGTAGGCGTTGTTGTTCCTCCTTGGAATTTCCCAATAGCAATTCCAACAGGTGGAGTAGCTTCTGCACTTGCAGCTGGTAATACTGTAATTATAAAACCAGCTTCAGTAGCAGCTTTATGTGCTTATGAAATGTGTAAGTGTTTTTGGGATGCTGGAATTTCGAAAAATACTTTACAATTCCTTCCTTGTCCAGGTGCGCTTGCAGGTGAGCATTTAATACCAAATAAAGATGTTGACTTTTTAATTTTAACAGGTGGCGAAGATACAGCTTCTACTATGCTTGAAACAAGAAATGATTTATTCTTATCAGCAGAAACTGGTGGAAAAGATGCAACTATTGTTACGAATATGGCAGATAGAGAACAAGCTGTTAAAAATGTATGCCAAAGTGCTTTTGGAAACTCAGGTCAAAAATGCTCAGCTACTTCACTTTTAATTTTAGAAGATGAGGTTTATAATGATACTTCATTTAAAAAAGCATTAATTGATACAGCATCTTCTATGAATGTAGGTTCGATTTGGGATTTTAAAAACAGAATTGGAACACTAGCTAATAAAGTAAGTGGTAACCTAGAACGTGCATTAGATGTGCTTGAGGGTAATGAAACTTGGGCTTTAAAACCTTCATATGTAGATAACAACCCTTATATGTTAAAACCTGCTATTAAATGGGGAGTTGAAGAGGGAAGTTTCATTCATATGAATGAATTATTTGGACCTGTTTTAGCTGTTATAAAAGCTAGTAGCTTAGAGCATGCGGTAAAAATTGTAAATGCAACTGGATACGGATTAACTTCTGGAATTGAGTCATTAGATGAAAGAGAAGTAGAATACTGGAAAGAAAACTTAAAAGCTGGTAACCTTTATGTAAATAGAGGAACGACAGGAGCTATAGTTTTAAGACAGCCTTTTGGTGGTATGGGTAAATCAGCAATTGGAGCAGGAAGAAAAGCAGGTTTTTATAACTATATAACTCAGTTTGTTGATATAAAAGAGACAAATGATCCAAAATCATCTAAGATATACAAAACAGAATTGACTAAATTTATTGATAATTGTGTTAAGACACAAAACAACAAAGAAGATTTTGAAAAACTGTCTATTGCATTACAATCTTACTATTCAAATTACGATAGTGAATTTTCACAAGAAAAAGATTATGCAAAAATTAGAGGTGAAGACAATCACTTTAGATATCTTCCTTTAGATAATGTACTAATTAGAGTGTCAAGAGATGATACAATTTTTGAAGCAGTTTGTAGAATTTTAGCAGCAAAAGTTTCAGGTGTTAGATTTAAAGTTTCTATTTCTGAAAATAAATTAGTTGAATCTTTCTTAGAAAATTCAAAAGAGTTATTTGGTCCAAGAGATGCTTTAATTTCTCAAACAGATGAAGAAATGATTAAATCAATGCATAACTTTGATAGAGTAATTTATTCAGATATTGCAAAAGTATCAGATATAGTATTTAAAAAATCTGCTCAAACATTAACTTTTATAGTTAGACAAAAACCAATGATGGAAGGTAGATTAGAGCTTTTAAACTACTTTATCGAACAATCAATCTCACACTCTTTCCATAGATATGGAAATATTGGTGCTAGAGATTTAGCTTAATAAATAAGAGAGAATCTTCTCTCTTATTTATACTACAGGTCTATTTAACCTCATATAATACAAAGAAGTAAGTGCTAATCCAAAAGTAATAGCACCTAAAATTGATAATGCTTTTAAGGCATTTTCTATAAAAAGAGTGATTAATTCAGGCGTAATACCATGAGTATTCATATCAACCAAAGAGATCATCGCAGTAAAAGCATAAGTTCCTGGAATCATTGGAATAATAGATGCAACTGAATAAACAGGTCTTGGAATAAAAAACTTCTTTGACCACTTTAATGTAATAATTCCAATACATGTAGCTGCTATAAATGTTGATAACTCAATAGATAATCCCATTTGCATTGAAGCATTTCTAATAATATAAGTAATTGCACCACCTAAGGCACAAAACTTTAGTGTTGATCTTGGAACATTAAAAAGCATGGCAAAACCAGTAGAAGCAACACTTGCGAAAACAGATTTTAATAAGATATTTAAAATAATTGTAATCATGCTACCAACCTTTTATATTTAAAACAGACATTGCTAAAACTATACCCATTGAAGAGGCAACTGTAAGTATTGAAGCTTGAAGCCATCTTCCCCAACCCATGCTCAAATATCCCTTGAATGAATCTAAAAAAGAGTTTATAAAAGGAACACCTGGTACTAATAATAAAACACTAGATGCAAAAACAACGTTAGGACTAGCTGTTGGTGCAAGTATCATAATAAGACTTGCTAAAATTGTTGCAATAAATGCTGTTGTCCCAAAAGTTATTATCATCATAAATCTTTTTTTATTTAATTCTTGCCTTATAAACATAGCAATACTAGCAACTATAAAAGTAATAAAGAATGCACTCATATCACCATCTTGCAAAATAGCAAATGATGCACAAGCAAGACCTACCATAAAGACAAGCAACCAGCGATTATAAAGATTAGGTTTAATGTGTTTTATCGTTGTATTTACAAACTCAGAAGGGTGTTTAAATCGTTCTACTTCAATAACCATTGTTTGTATATCACAAACAATTGACATATTAATGGGTTTATGGTGAACACTTCTTGTAGTTGTAACTGATTGGTTTTTGTATAGTGTTGTTAAAACAATAGCAGCAGGTATTAATGACATTTGAACTGAATCAACTCCAAGTGCAGCACCAAGCCTTTGAGCTGTTTGTTCTATTAAAATACTTTCAGCACCAAACTCTAGCATGAGTACGGCTGATTTTATAATGGCACGTGTGATTTTAGTTTGTTCTTCGTAAGTTATTTCTTGCATTCTTTTCATTTGTATTAATTTTTTGAATTATATCAAAATTATATGCTAATATAAAGATTATTTATATAAATAATCTAGAGTTTAAATTATTTATGTTTTTGCTTAACAAGGAGTTGTATGTTAGTGAGAACTTTTATAGGAATACTAAATATTGACAAATCTTTAGATTTACTCTTTGTATTTGGTGGCTATACCTTAGCTTCAAAAGCTTATAAAAAAAGATCAAGAAAGGATAGTAAGATTTAATTAGCTATAATCTTTTAATTTAAAAAAGGTTTTAAGTGAAAGAATTAACAAACTATTTTACAAATAAAGATATTATATTTAAACAAATTGACCAAATTACACCAAAAGAGTTAGGCTCTCGAAAGAAAATTGGTATTTATCATGCAACATCAATAAAAAAAGAGTTTTATTCAATATTTATCATTGATGCAAAAAGCAGATTTTTAAGAAAAAATGCAGATGAATTAATGGCTTTAAATGATATTTTATCAACTCATCTAGACCATAATTTTAAGAAAAAAGTATTACTAATCTCAAGTCCATTATGTTCAAAAGCAAAGGCATATTTAAAAGAGAATAAGTGGAGTGTTTATATTGATTTTATGTGATATTGGAAATACTACTTTTGATTTTTTAATCAAAGGTAAGCATAAAAAATACAGTATAAAAGGCGAAGTACCTTCTTTTAAAAAAGATATCTATTTTGTATCTGTAAATGAAAAAGCTACAAAAAAACTTTTAGAAAAAAATCCTCATGCAAAAAATATTGATGGAATCTTAGAATTCAAAACTAAATATGTAGGTTTAGGAATAGATAGAGCACTTGCTTGTGTTTTTTTTAAAGATGCTGTAATTGTAGATGCAGGTTCTGCAATTACAGTTGATATTATGAAAAAAGGTGTACACAAAGGTGGATTTATTTTGCCTGGATTTAGGGCATTTTTAAAAACATATCCTAAAATTTCTAAAAAACTAAAATTTGATTTTGAAAAAGAAATAAATTTAGATAAAATACCGCTTCGCACGATTGACGCCATACAATATGCTATGATGAAATCAATCATTTTACCCATTAAAGAGCTTGCTAAAAATAAGAATATTATATTTACAGGCGGAGATGGTTTAGTTTTAAGCACTTATTTTGAAAATAGTGTATACAAAAAAGATTTAATATTTGAAAATATGAAAAGGATTATTGATGCTAACAATTGCATTGCCTAAGGGAAGAATTGCTAAAGAAACACTAGAAAAATTTGAAGCCGCATTTGGTGAAAAATTTGTTTTTGAAGATAGAAAATTAATACTAGAAAAAGCTGGGTTTAGATTTTTAAATGTAAGAAATCAAGATGTTCCTACATATGTAATGCATGGTGCTGCTGATTTAGGTGTTGTTGGACTTGATGTTTTAGAAGAAAAAGAATATGACTTAATCAAATTACTTGATTTAGAGTTAGGAAAATGTAAAGTTGCTTTTGGTCTAAGAAAAGGTGAACAACTAGATCTTAGTAAAAGTACAATTACAGTTGCTACAAAACATGAAGTAATTGCAAAAAAATACTTTGAAGAAAAAGCTATGGCTGTTGAAATCATCAAATTATATGGTTCTATTGAATTAGCTCCTTTAGTTAATCTTTGTGATTGTATTGTTGATATTGTTGAAACTGGTGAAACAATGAAACAAAACGGTCTTGAAGTTGGTCCTACTATTATGGAAAGTAGCGCACATTTAATTGCAAATAAAAACTCATTTTATGCTAAAAAAGATTTAATTTTAGACTTAAAAGAAAAGATAGAAGCACAACTATAATGGGTTTAGAACTATATTCAAAAGTAGAGCCTTTCTTAGATTTTGAAGATGAGGTTTATACTTTACACAAAGAGTTTATGACATTTGTAATGATGAATGAACTTGATAATATTATTGATATTGGATGTGGTCAAGGATATTTTCTAGATAATCTAAAAATTAATAAAAAAACTGCTTTTGGTATTGATTTAAGCCTTGAACAAATAAAAGTTTGTGAGGCTAAGGATTTAAATGCAAAAGCAATTCCTTTAGCAGATGTAAAAGAAAAGTTTGATTGTGCAAGTGCTATTTTTGATGTGTTAAATTATATACCAAGTCAAAATTTAGAGCAGTTTATACAAGAAACAAACCTTGTTTTAAATCAAGGCGGATACTTTATATTTGATGTAAACTCGCACTTTGGATTTGATAATATCGCACAAGGTTGTATTACAATAGATAGTGATGATAGATTTATTGGAATTGATGCAATCTTTGAAGATGAAAAACTTCAAACAGATATTACTCTTTTTGAAAAAAATAAAGATGGTTTATATACTAAAGAAAGTGATTCAATAATACAACAATATCACTCAAAAGAATTTTTAAGTAAATTACTAAAAAAATGCAATTTTGAAATTCAAACAATTCAAGAGTTTAATTTACATAGTAATGATGAAGCTGATAAATTAATCTTTATTTGTAAAAAAACTAACTAACACAAAATATTTATACTTTGTGTTAAATCTAATACAAGGTAGAAAATATGACTTACCCAAAATTTTATGAGACAATTGAAACAATTAAAGTACAAGATGAATTATCTTCATTTTTAGGTGCATTTGAAAATGGAATATATGAAATTTCATATTTAGAAATAGTTAAAAGTGCAGGGCATTCTTGTCCAACTGTTTTAGGTGCATATCTTATGACTAGTGAAGCTTTAAAAGCTTTATATCCAAATACAAATGCAAAGCGTGGAGAAATCGAAGTTAGCTTTAAAGAGCGTCAAAGTGAAGCAGTTGCAGGTGCGATTGGAAATGTAATTATGAATATTACAGGAGCTTGTACAAATAATGGTTTCAAAGGAATAGCTGGAAATTTTGATAGAAACTATTTATTAAAATTTGAGCAAGATATAAAAGAAGCTAGTGCTAGATTTACAAGAGTTGATACTAAAAAAAGTGTTGATGTATTTTATAATGCTAGTTCAATACAGTTTGACCCTTCAATGCAAGGATTGATGCAAAAATGTGTTAAAGGTGAAGCTAGTTATGAAGAAAAAATTGAGTTTGGAAAAGTTTGGCAACAAAGAGTTGAAGATATTTCTAAAAACATTTCAAGTGTTATAACAGTAAAAGAACTTAACTAAATACTTAATATAAAAGAGAAAATCTCTTTTATATTTGTATGTCTAATTAAATTAGACCAACTGCATCTCTAATAACTCTCATTTTTTCTTGTGCAATTTTAGAAGCCTTAGCAGCTCCGAAAGCTAGTATTTCATGTACTTCTTTAGGATTTTCTAATAAATGTGCCCTTTTTTCTTCATAAGGTGCAAAATGCTCATTTATTTTATCAAGTAAAGTAAGTTTAAAATGTCCATAACCTTCACCTGGTGTTTCGTATCTTTTTTGTAAATCTTTTAATTCACCTTCATTCATAAATAATTCGCTTAATTTATAAACATTACAATCTTGCCATTGTTTAACATCATCAAGTTCTTTTGAATCTGTAACAATTCCCATTACTTGTTTTTTGATTTTCTTTTTAGTATTAAACATATCAATTGTATTGCCATAAGATTTAGACATTTTAGCACCATCAGTTCCGGGAACTGTTGCAACTATTTTATCTACTTTTGACTCTGGTAATACAAAAAGTTCTTGTTTATATGTATGATTAATTGATGTTGCTATATCTCTTGTCATTTCAACGTGTTGAATTTGGTCTTTTCCTACAGGCACAATATTTGAATCAAATAATAAAATATCAGCAGCCATTAATACAGGATATGAAAATAATCCATGATTTGCACTAATTCCTTTTGCTGTTTTATCTTTATATGAATGAGCACGTTCAAGTAGTCCCATTGATGTATTATTTGATAATATCCAGTAAAGTTCTAAGACCTCTTTTACGTGATGTTGTACCCAAAATGTTGATTTTTCAGGATCCATTCCAAGTGCAAGAAAGTTAACTGCTGCTTCAAAAGTATTTTGTTCTAAAAAAGCCTTGTCTTTTACTGATGTTAATGCATGATAAGATGCAATAAATGCGAATAAATCTCCGTCATTTTGAGATTCAATCATCTTTTTTACCATTCCAAAATAGTTTCCTATATGAATTGTTCCTGATGGTTGAATACCTGATAAAATTCTCAAAATTAATTTCCTTATATTTTTTTGTATTATATCTAAACTTGCTCAAAATAACTAAGGTTTATATTAGATTATAGTGCATAAAGGAATAGAATGAATAGAAGTAACTATACACGTAACCTAATCATAAGCTTCTTTACTTAAATAATTCAAAAGTTTTGAGTTTGTATTATCTAAAAGCATAGGTATGAGTTCTATAAAAGATAATTAAAATATCTTTATGCTACAATTCGCAAAAAATTAAGGAAATTTATAATGGCAACAATAAAAATAGATAGAGCATGTGGATGTGTAAAAAATTCAGATTTACAAATGGTAACTGAGTGCAAAGATATTGATGAAGCGTTAGCAAAAGCAAATGAAATGGTTATAATTATGAATGAGGATTTTTGTCATAAACATAGATTCAAAACTTCATTTGAAGATGGTGTTGTATTAATTAAAATGGATATGAACGGATAATACTTTTTTACATCTAATCTCTTTGTAGCAATTTTTAGATATAATTCACAAAAATACAAATACAAAGAGAAAAGATGATTGATATAAAACTACTACAAAAAGATTTTGATAATGTTGCAAATGCCTTAAAAAGAAAGGGTGTTTCAGAAGAAATTTTAGACAATTTAAAATCTATCTCAGAAAATGCAAAGCTTAAAAGACAAGATATGGAAGATGTTACAGCTAAGCAAAATAAACTATCAAAAGAATTCGGAAGATATAAAAAAGAAGGGCTAGATATAGCACCTTTACAAGCTAATATCAATGAACTTAAAAACAGCAAACAAGTATTAGAAGATGAAGTTAGAGTATTAGAAGAAGAGCTTACAGCTATTATTTTAGGTGTTCCAAATATGCCTGATGATTGCGTGCCTAATGGTGCTGATGAGAATGAAAATATAGTACTTACAACTATTGGTGAAAAACCTGAATTTACTTTCACTCCAAAAGAACACTGGGACTTAGGTGAAATTGATGGTTCTTTAGACTTTCCAAGAGGTGTTAAATTAGCAAAATCTAGATTTGTAGCAATGCGAGGGCAGGCTGCAAAAATGGAGAGAGCACTTATAAATTATATGCTTGATTTTAATGCTAAAAGAGGATTTGAAGAATGGTATGTTCCTTTCTTAGCAAATACAAACACACTTCAAGGAACAGGTCAACTTCCAAAGTTTGAAGATGATCTATTTAAAATTGATGGTGAGGATTTGTATTTAATTCCAACTGCTGAGGTAGTTTTAACTAACCTTTATAATGATGAAATTATTCCTGCAGATGAACTTCCAATGTTAATGACTTCATATACTCCATGTTTTAGAAAAGAAGCTGGAAGTGCTGGACGAGATACAAGAGGTCTTATTAGACAACATCAATTTGATAAAGTTGAAATGGTTGCTATTACAAAACCTTCTCAAAGTGAAGAAGTATTTGAAAATATGGTTTCTTGTGCAAGTGATTTATTAACTTCATTAGGATTATCACACCAAAAAGTACAACTTTGTACTGGTGATTTAGGTTTTTCTGCAGCTACAACAATTGACTTAGAAGTTTGGCTACCTGGACAAAATAAATATAGAGAAATTTCTTCAATTTCAAATACAAAAGAATTTCAATCTAGACGTGCAAAAATCAGATATAAAGATGGCAAGAAAAATATTTTAACTCATACTTTAAATGGATCATCTTTAGCAGTTGGTAGAACATTAGTTGCAATTATGGAAAATTACCAAAACGAAGATGGAAGCGTTAGTATTCCCGAGGTTCTTAAAAAGTATATGTAAAATACAAGGCAGATAATATATTTTATCTGTCTATTCTTACTTTTTAATCTATCAATGAAAATACAAATTACTTATAAAGAAACCAGATAAAATGATCAAAAAAACAATCACAATATTTTTCTCAATAATCTTTTTAATATTAAAGAAAATCTTTATTAAAAAGAATAGACATCCAAATAAAAGAATGGATAACTTTTCTAATAAATTACATTCAATCTTTATTTTTACTTCATTTCCTATGCTTTACACATTATATTATGACTTTAGAATAGATGAATATTCAATTAATACAGCTATTTATATATTATTATTTGTTCATATAGTAATAATAATAAGATACTTTAATCCAGGAATGTTAATAACAAAAGATACTCCTGTTAAAATATTAAAAAAAGTTAATACTTTTGCTATATTTATTTTTATAGCAAACTGGATAGTTTTTTCTTTTCTTTTTTCATTAGCTTTTATTGCTATTTTACTTTTAAATAATGTATTTTATTTATTCATTATAAATCAAATTAATAAGCAAAAAGAAAAAGAAGAGTTTGAAAAACAATTTGGTGCGGGTAATTATTCTAAAGGCGATGTTCTTACAAAACACATTGAAAATCTTTTTGATACAAATATTGATAAAGAAGATTTAACAAGATCTTTAATAAAAAAACAATATAGATTAATGGCTAAAAAATACCATCCAGATGTTTATACAGGTAGTGACAAAGATAAGTTTGCATCTATTAATCAATCTTATAATTTCTTACTAGATTTTGTTAAGTAGTGAATTGATATAATTTGATTTATATTAATATTAATCAAGGATGGAAATGAAAAGATTAATACTATTAGTTATTCTTATATGTAACTTATCAGCCTCCCACAAAATAAATAATGAATTTACAGATATTGAAAAAGAATATATATTAACAAATACTTTAAAAATAGGGATGATTATAGATTATTATCCCTTTTCTTTTGAAGAAAATGGAAAAGCAAAAGGTTTTTCTTTTGATTATTTAGATTTGATTGTTAAAAAAGATGGATTAAAAATTGAAATTGAAATGGATAATTGGACTAATACATTAGAAAAGTTTAAAAATTCTCAAATTGACTTAATAGATGTGATTTCTTACAGTAAAAGTAGGGAAGAGTATACAAACTTCTCCAAAGCATATTATGAAATTCCTACCGTACTTTTTACAAGTGAAAACCAGTTTGATACTTACACTGATTTTACTTCTTTAGAAGGAAAAAAAGTTGGTTATACAAAGAATATTTACTATTATGACAAAATAAATAATTTAAAGCTTTTTGAACTCGTAGAGTTCGAAAATTCTCAAGATAAAATTAAAGCTCTTGCTCATGGAAAAATTGATGCAGCTTTTAATAATATTATTAGTGGGCAAAAATATATAAAAAAAATGGCTTATTCTAACATTGAAATAATTGAAGATCTAGACCCTTCTATTATAAGAAATGAAGATTTACGAATTGGGGTAAATAAATAAAATTACAAGAGTTGAAAAAGAAACTCTTGTAAGTAAATGGTTTGCAGCAAAGACAAAAGCTTTTAATAAATCAAAAATAAAAGATGTAAATCTAACAAGTGTTGAAAAAAAATATTTAAAAGAAAAACAAGAAATAACAATGTGTATAGATCCCAATTGGATGCCTTTTGAAAAATTTGATGATAGAGGTAATCATATAGGTATCACAGCCGATTATTATAAAATATTTAGTAAAACTTTAGGTATAGACTTTAATATTTTGAAAACTAAAACTTGGGATGAATCTCTTCAAAATGCTATAAATAGAAAATGTGATATTTTTCTTTAGCTATGGAAACACCTTCTAGAAAAAAATATTTTAATTTTACTAGTGAATATTTAAAAATACCAATTGTTTTAGCAACAAAACTTGATGTTCCTTTTATTGATAATATTGAAGCAATAAAAAATAAGAAAGTTGGAATAACAAAAGGTGAATTAAAGATTACTGGGAAACTAGATAAAATATGGGCTCTTGGGATTGCTGTAAGAAATGATGATATTAATTTACTTAATATTCTTGAGAAGGTTATAAAAAGTATAGATACAAAAAAAGAACAAGAAATACTAAATACTTGGATATCAATCAAATATGAAAAAGCCATTGATTATTCACTTCTTTGGAGAATACTAATAGCAGTTACATTTTTAATTCTACTATTTATATATATACAATACTCTTTAAAAAAAGCTAATAAAAATTTACAAATTGCTGTTGATAATAAAACAAAAGATTTACAAAAATTAAATAACACTTTAGAGTCTAAGATAAAAGAAGAAGTAAAAAAGAATTTAGAAATTCAAGAAAAACTTTTTAAATCTGAAAAAATGGCTTCAATGGGTGAAATGATATGAAATATAGCACATCAGTGGAGACAGCCTTTATCCATTATTTCTGCTGGAGCTACGGGCATGTTGATGCAAAAAAAATATGACTTGCTTAATGACAAAATCTTTGAAGAGACATCTACTGATATAAATAATAATGCTCAATATTTATCTAAGACTATTGATGACTTTAAGAATTTTATTAAAGGTGATAGAAAAAGAGTCATATTTAATTTAAAAGATAATATTGATAGTTTCCTAAGTTTAGTAAAGAGTTCTATTGTAAATAATAATATTAAGCTAGTCTTAGATGTAGCAGCAGACATAAATGTGTTCACTTATCCAAATGAACTTATACAATGTTTTATGAATATATTTAATAATGCTAAAGATGCATTAATTCAAAATAATGAAAAAGACAGACTAATTTTAATAAGTGCTTTTATTGAAAATGAAAACATTACTATTAAAATTCAGGATAATGCAGGCGGTATAAATACAGATGTAATACAAAAAGTGTTTGAACCATATTTTACAACAAAACATAAATCTAAAGGTACTGGAATTGGATTACATATGACATATAATCTAGTTGTTAATGGAATGCACGGGATGATTGAAGTTAAAAATGAAAAGTTTATCTATAATGATAAATCTTATACTGGAGCTTTATTTTTAATTAATTTGCCTAAAAATTTGACATAAAAAAAGGGAAGCTATTTAGCTTCCCTTTTTTATGTTCATGCGTCTAGATTATATTTGTTTAAAAAAGTAATAAGCTATATTCAAAAATAAAATCACTTCAACGTTATAAAGATTTCGATTTTTTATAGTCATGAGAAATAAAGAGAAGTCTTATCTTAAAAAAATTTACAGCTACGTTATTTTTTTACTAAGGAGAGATAATAGATAAAACTTCTATTTCGTGTAGTATAACATAAAAATGCTATTTTAATGCTATGTTTGTATTTTTTCTTTGAAATTTGTTAAAAAAATAATTTATAGCGACATTTATATAAAAGAAGTTTTATCTTGAAAAATCTTGTATTGACTTTTAGTTTATTATAAATAGGAGTAGATTTTATTAAAGTGCCTATTGAGTTTCCTATTTTTACATTTGAAATAAAGTTTCCTGCATTTGAAAAAACTACTATTTTAGAGTAACAAGTTCCATTATAGTTATCTTTTGTTTCTATTTTATGCTGAATATTCTCACCATTTCCATTATTATGAAAAATACCAATTGCATATGCAGCTTTAATTTTTGTAGGGTAGGCTTTTACTTGAATTATTGTAGTTAATAGTAAAGCTAATGTTATAAATATTTTTTTCATAAACAAAGCTTACTATATTTTTGTGAAATATTTGTAAATTATTTCTTATAAGCACTATAACTTACATGACGAATTAATTCACCTGAAGTTAATTTCAGTTGATCATATTTAACTTGATATTCAACTTTCTTTTCAAAACTTATAGGTGTTCTAATTGATTTATATTCTACTAGTTTATTATCTTTATAAACACCAGAAACTTCTGCATAAACCCAATAATATCCTTGGTCTTTACGTAAATTTTTCACATATCCAGACCATTTACCTTTAGTTTCTAGCTCATTCCACAAATCTTGGAAAATTACTTTTGGCATATCTGGATGTCTTACAATACTATGAGCTTGACCAATTAACTCATCTGCATCATATCCTGAGATTTTGGCAAATGTTTCATTAACATATGTAATAACACCTTTTAAATCTGTTCTAGAAACAATTAACTCTTCACTTGGTACAATTGTTTCTAATAAAAAATTACTTGAATTATATTCCATGATTACTTTCCTGTGTTGTCAAATGTTCTTGCAAAACCTTCTAAATCTTTTTTCTTCAAATCTCCATTATAAACGATATCTTTTGGATTTACATCTTTATCATTTAAAACTTTAGGAACTAAATCTGCATTATCTAAAACTTCCATATGCGCACTTAATTCATCTTCGCTATATGCCATTTGCATATCAGCTGATGCTACATGAGGAATATGCTCAATAACTTTTAGCTTTTTTAACTCTTCTTCAACTCCAGCACCTTCAATAGTAATAATAATTCTTCCTAATTCATCATGCATATGATAATCACACACATCACAGTTTTTTAAAGATTCTACTACTTCATCTAGATATTTTGGTAATGTTGATACTACGATACTTGATACATTCATTTTATAATCCTTTAGTTTTAATCAATTACTTCTAATCAATTTTATAATAATTTATTCTTTCATCATCACTTGAAACAAAAACTTCTTTTTCATTTATAAATACAATATTTGTTAAAGTTGTATTATTGCCTTTTAATATATGCATATCACGTTTAGTATCTGTGTTGAAAACTTTTACTTCATTCTCTTCATTACTAGCAACTGCTGCGATTTTACCACTAGGACTTAGACCTGCGCTATATATTAAAAAAGATGTGTTTTTATGATAAGCAGTATTTGCTTTTATATTATAAACAGCTGCACGTCTATCTTGTCCTGCTGTTAAAATTATGTTGTTTTTTATATCTACTTGAAACACATTATCAAGGTTTTGTTTTGTAAACTCTTTTATTAATTCAGAACTAGCAATATTTACTAATTTTAAAATACCACTTTCATCTGCTACGACAACTTCTTTTTTATTTTCATTTATAGCAAAGTGTGAAAATTTTGATTGAGATAATTGCACATCATATATTTTTTTATTTGTTTTTAAATCATATAAATATAATTCATTTGACAAAAGAGCAAATAGTATTTTATCTTCTGATATAAATTTTGCTCGAGCTATATACATTTTTTCTTTTGCAGAAATTATCTCTTTAAGTTTTGAGTTTTTATAAATATTAATAGCTCTTCCACCTTTACTTCCTTGTGAAAGTATTAATACAGAATCATTTAAAACATCAACACTATAGATTTTTGCATCTATTTCATCACCCATAAAATCTTTTATTTTAGGCAAGGTAATTGAATTTGTTTTTTCTTTTGTTTTTGTATTAAAAATATCTACTTTAGATGATTTTGTTGCAACATATAGTTTGTTTTCTTTTAAAACTATATCCGTAACTCCACCACTTGCTAAGTAAGTATAATTTGGGTTTATATCTTTTGCATTTAAAGCATAAATAAATAAACTTACAAAAATTATAGGTTTTAGAAAAGTCATGTTTTTCCTTTTTAGATTATTTTAATAGCTTGTGTTGGACAAACTTTTATACAAAAGCCACAAGATGTACAACTATCATTTATTTCAGGTCTAAACATACCTAGGAAATCAATAGCATCATCAAAACATGGGTCTTTACAAGAAAAACACATTGTGTCATTCCATGCTAAACATGTACTTATATCTATTTGCATTTTAGCATTTATATTCCTTTTATCTTCAAGCTTTAAAACTTCATTAGGACATGCTATTGCACATTCATCACAATAAGTACACCCATTTAATGAAAAATCAATTATTGGTGTTTTATCATCTTTTATAATGATAATATTTTCTTCACAAACTGTACTACATATCCCATCACACTCTATGCAGTTTGTCAAAAAAATTTCTTCGTCTTTATAGTAAGGCGGTCTTATAATAATCTCTTGCTTTTCTTTGGGTTTAAAAGAAGAAGCAAGAGAGCTAAAAAGCTCTCTTCTTTCCATATTCTAACTTATTTTTTTAATGTATCTAAATCATCTAGGATTACTTCATCCCAACTTGATTTAAACTCACCATCTTTTTTAGTAAATGCTGCTTTGAAATCATTCTCAACAGCTAATTTACCTGTTGTTTGAGGTGCATGACATTGAGTACAATTGAATCTTGCACCTGCTAATTGTTCTATTGGCTTAACTGAAACTTCATTTTTCATATTATCAATAGATTTTGTAAATGTTTTACCATCAAAATTATGTTTTGGTCTAAAGTCCATAAAGTGAGACTTTGGAATCGGAGTAGCTCCCATAGATTGAGCAACTGCTGGTTCATGACACATTGTACATTGGTTATTATCAATAGTAATTGGTAACATCCCTTCTACATCATGAGGAATCATAGGTGGTGCATCTTGAAATGCTCTTTTAATTTTCTTAGAAGCACCTGCTGAATCTGTTCCATACATTACTTTATCAGCTGTTGTATCTTTCTCATTATAAATAGTTGTTTTTCTTAAACCTAAAGATTCTTCACTAACAGTCTTTTCTGCAGCACTCATAGTAGTAGCATATAAAGTTGCTACTGTTGCAATTGCCAAAGTTAATTTACCTAACTTCATTGTCTTTTCCTTTTTTTAAATTCTTAATTGAAAAATTAAGTGCATCATCATCACACACTTCAATACATCTTCCACAATTTGTACATTCCCCACTTAAAACGGGAATTGAAGTTTTTGTAACCATATGAAGTACTTGTACTTCAGGACAAACTTCTTTACATTTCATACAAGCTGTACAATTTGGTGCATTATGATGAACTCTAATAAAACTATATTTACCTATTAATGAATACGCTCCACCAAGAGGGCAAATATGTCCACACCAGCCATTTTTTAAAACAAATAAATCAAAAAGAAATATTACTAGTATTGCAGCCCAACCAAAACCTAAGCCAAATATAATTCCTCTATGAACCATTGAAATTGGTGAAATAAACTCAAATGCAGCTACTCCCATAAAAAATGAAATAACTAAACTAATTACAAGTACCCAATATCTTGTGTTTCTTGATGCTGGTTGTTTTTTTTGGATTTGATTAAATCCAAGTTTTCTTCGTAAATAGTTTGCTAAATCTGTAATCATATTTACAGGACAAACCCAAGAACAAAATGCACGACCACCAATAGTCATATAAAATATTGTAATGATTAAAGCACCTACTATAATATCAATTGATATTACAGCACCTGCTGCAAACATTTGTACTACAGCATATGGATCACTAAGAGGAATAATTCCTGCTAATAATGATGAAGATAAATTTCCTGTTAAAAAATTTATTCCATATACATTTGCAATTACATATAAAACCATAATTAAAACTTGTGTGATTCTTCTAGCTATTAAGAATCTATATTTATTCAATAGTGTTTTCATTAGTATAAATCCTCCATTGAACTATTTAAAGAATCAAGTGCAGAGTCTTTACTTATTTCAGTTTTAGTTTCTTTACTTGTTGCATTTTCAAGTCTTTTTTCGTCACCTTTTTCCCAGCCTTTGATATAATAATCACCCGCTTTTCCTTGGGCTACCTCTCTAGGAAGTACAAAAATTGCTGCTTTATCAGTTACACAAGCTTGCTCACATAATCCACAACCAGTACATACGTCCGCGTGAACGATTGGTTTCATAAATGCGTGTTTACCTGTTCTTTCATTCTTTGTGTACTCAATGCTAATAGCTTCCCCTAAAAGTGGACAAGCTCTATAACAAGCATCACATTGAATTCCCCAAAAAGCAATACAAGAATTATCATCAATAACTGCAACACCCATATCAGCTTTGTTTATATCCAGCTCTTTCTTGTCATTTTGAACAGAAAAAATATCAAGTGCATCTGTAGGACATACAGGAACACAAGGAATATCTGGACACATATAACAAGGTATATCTCTTGGCTGGAAAAATGGAGTACCAATAGGTTTATTATCACCTGGACGTGCAAGTTTTAATGTATCAAAAGGACATGCTTCTACACACATACCGCATTTAATACATGTTGCTAAAAAGTCCTTCTCAGGAAGAGCACCAGGAGGTCTTAATATTAACTTTGAAGCTGTAACTTCACTAACATAGGCACTCCAAGTAAGACCTCCTAAAATTGCAAGACCCGCAGCTCTTGCCATATTTAAGAAAAATCTTCTTCTATCACTAATAGGACTTTTTTTACTAGTATTCATTTTTGACTCTTTTTATCTTTATGCTTTATAAATTTTTACTGCACATTTTTTAAAGTCAGTTTGTTTTGACTGTGGACACGTATAATCTGCACATACTTTGTTAATGAAAACTTTTTCATCAAACCATGGTACAAATACTAAACCTTTTGAAGGTCTATTTCTTCCTCTTGTCTCAACTCTAGCTTTAACTTTTCCACGTCTAGATTCAACCCATGCTAAACCACCTTGTTTAACACCGTATTTTTTAGCATCTTCTGGGTGCATGTAACATAATGCTTCTGGTACTGCTCTATAAAGTTCAGGTACTCTCATAGTCATAGTTCCTGAATGCCAGTGTTCTAAAACTCTACCTGTACTTAGCCATACTGGGTAAGTTTCATCTGGAACTTCTGGAGGATCCATGTAAGGACGAGCGAAAATTTTAGCTTTATTTTTTAATGATTTTTTAGCTTTATCTTTAACACCTAATAAATCACCTTGTGATAATGCTTTTGCTAATGTTCCATAAAATGCAAAATCAGTTCCTGGTTTTCCATATTTTTTAGCATAAGGGTCATATTTAGTATTGAATCTCCATTGAGTTTCTTTACCATCTACAACTGGCCATTTAAGTCCTCTTACTTTGTGGTAAGTATCAAAATCAGCTAAATCGTGAGCATGTCCACGTCCGAAGTCTGCATATTCTTCAAATAAGTATTTTTGAATAAAGAATCCGTAACCATCAAATACTTTACCATCAGAACCAACAACATTTCTTGAATCACCAAGTGCTTCAGAGTTATCATAACCTGCTTGAATTGGATCTTTTAAATCAATTTTATAAGATTTAGCTTTTTCATTTGCAAAAAGAATTTCATACATTGTTGTATCTTCAGTGTATCCCATAGCTTTTGCAGCTGCAATAACATCTGGTAGTTTTTTAGAACTTCCGTCTTTATTTTTACCTCTTAATGGTTGTTCACCCCATACGTCTTTAACTGTAAATCTTTTAGAAAGTTCAACCCATTGCCATGTATCAGACATAGAATCACCTATTGGTAATACTTGTTGTCTCCAATGTTGAGTTCTTCTTTCAGCATTTCCATAAGCTCCCCATTTTTCATAAATCATAGCAGATGGTAAGATAAGGTCAGAAACTTTTGCAGAAATACCAGGGTATCCATCAGAAGTTACAATAAAGTTATCCATTTCTCTTGCTGCTTTAATCCAATGCGTAGCAGATGCTGTATCTTGGTAAGGATTACAAACATTTACCCATGCAAATTTAACAACACCATCTTCAATATCTCTATGGATTTTCATAATATGTTGATTTCCAACAGGGTTTAATGTACCAGCTGGAACTTGCCATGCTTTTTCTGTAATTGCTCTATGTTTAGGATTTGCTACCATCATATCAGCAGGTAATCTGTGACAGAAAGTTCCAACTTCTCTTGCAGTTCCACAAGCAGATGGTTGACCTGTTAATGAGAATGCACCAGAACCTGGTTTAGCTTGTTTATTTAATAAGAAGTGAACGTTGTATGCTAATGTATTAACCCAAGTTCCTCTTGTATGTTGATTCATTCCCATTGTCCAGAAAGATACAACTTTTCTATTTTTTTCAATATAAAGGTTTGCTAATTCTTGTAATTTAGCTTTAAATTCGTTGATATCTTCATCAGGATTTCCTTTTGAAATTTTTGCAACGTAATCTAATGTATATGGGTCTAAGAATTTTTTATACTCTTCAAAAGAAATTTCCCAGTGTTTAAGTCCAGCTGGTTTATTTTCCATTTTATCACCAGCTTTATATCCGTAAGGAGCTAATGCAGGAGCTTCAGTTTCAGAAACAACTTTTACCATTTCTTTATCAATAGTTTCCATTTCTAATTTAGAATATTTACCATCAACAATTGATTTTTCGCCAGCTCTTCTCATTCCATAACCCATGTTAACAGGAGATGCTGCAAATACGATGTGTTCTTTAACAAAGTCCCAATCAATAGATTCAGGAGCATTATAAACGATTTCTCTAGCAATATAATTCCATAAAGCTAAATCTGTATTAGGAGTAAAGATAATTTCACTATCAGCTAAATCAGAAGTTCTATGTCTATAAGTTGAAATATTAATTACTTTAACTTTATCAGGATCAGATAATTTTCTATCAGTTACTCTTGACCATAAAATAGGATGCATTTCTGCCATATTAGAACCCCAAGATACAATAGTATCAGTAAGCTCAATATCATCATAACAACCACTTGGTTCATCAATTCCGAAAGTTTGGTAGAAACCTACAACAGCAGATGCCATACAGTGTCTAGCATTTGGATCAATTGCATTTGATCTAAATCCACCTTTCATCATCTTTTGAGCAGCATAACCTTCCATAACAGTATACTGTCCAGATGCAAATACACCAACACCTTCAGGTCCGCTAGCTTTAAGTGCTTTTTTGATGTTAACTTCCATCTCATCGAAAGCTCTTTCCCAAGAAACTGGTGCAAAGTTACCTTTTTTATCAAAGTTACCTTTTGCATCTACTCTTAATAATGGTTGCTTTAATCTATCTGCACCATACATAATTTTTGCATTGAAGTAACCTTTAATACAGTTAAGCCCTCTGTTTACAGGCGCTGCAGGATCACCTTTAACTGCAACAATCTTACCACCTTTAGTAGCAAGCATAATTCCACATCCAGTTCCACAGAAACGACAAGCTGCTTTATCCCATCTCCAACCACCTTCGGCTGCAGTTGCTTTGGCTGCTAATTCACTTGGTACATTCATACCAATCGCTGCTGCTGCTGAAGCTGCTGCTGAGCTTTTAAGAAAATCTCTTCTTGATAATGACATTCTTTCTCCTTTAATCAAGTTATTATACTTGGGAAGTATAACACTTAGTATTCAATATTTAATTGACTAGAATCAAGTGAATTAAGTTTAAATTAAGATAAAATTTGTCCTATATTAAGAGAATAGGGGATAGCTATGGCTTTTCATGAGTATATTAGAGCAGTTGGAACTGGTCCAAAATCTAATAGAGAATTAAAAAAAGAAGAAATGATAGATGTAATTGAATGTATTTTAAATCAAAAAGTTCATTCTGAGCAAATTGCAGCGTTTTTATTAGGTTGGAGAGTTAGGCTTGAAACTATAGAAGAATTAAAAACTACATTTGATGTTTGTGATAAATACATTAAAAGAACAACAGTTGAAAATTCAATTGAATTAGGTTATCCCTTTGATGGAAAAGCTGATAATCCATATATCTTGCCCTTAGTTGCAAAATATTTAAAAAAATTTGATTTAAATTTAGTAATTAGTGGCGATGAATTACAACCTGCAAAGAAAGGTTTAACTCTAAAAGAGTTAAATGCAAATATAAAACTTGATGATAATATTCATTATTTTGATAGAGCAGATTATTTTAAAAAATTGAGTGATTTAACAAAAATTAGAAATATTTTAGGACTAAGAACTGCTTTTAATACTGTTGAAAAACTACTAAATCCAGGTAACTCAAAATATGCGATAAATGCAGCCTTTCATAAACCATATGTTGTAAAATATAATGAATTATTTGGTAGAAACTATGATCATTTAGTAATAGTTAAAGGAAATGAAGGAACACCTGAGATTTTTTCTAAGTGTAAATATTGGCTAAATAATGATGGAAATATATCTGAGCATTTAATTGATCCTGAATATTTTGGAATTAATTATAAAAAATCTGCAACAGTTATAAATAAAGAAGAATCACTGAATATGACAAAAAATCCAAGTGATGAGTTAGAAAAATTAGCTAAGTTAAATGCTGCTATGTTTTTAATTGCTGCTAAAAAAACTACGGATATTAAAGAAGCTTTTGAAATGATTGATTAGTATGTTTACTGTTATTTTAGTATAATCCTTTTTTATTAAAGGATTATCTTGGATTTTATAAACTTAACACTCTTAGCTGTATTTATTCCTACTTTTTTTGTTGTTTCTATCACACCTGGAATGTGTATGACACTCTCACTTAGTATGGGTATGAGTATTGGTTTAAAAAAAACATTTTATATGATGTATGGAGAGTTAATTGGAGTTAGTTTAGTTGCTACTTCTTCTGTTATTGGTGTTGCTACTATTATGCTTAAATACCCTACAATTTTCTTAATCCTCAAATATGGAGGTGGTGCATACTTAATTTATCTTGGAATTCAAATGTGGCTTTCACGTGGGAAAATGGCAATTAATTTAGATGAATGTAATTATAATATTTCAAAGAAAAGCTTAGCAATTCAAGGTTTTGTAACTGCAATTGCAAATCCAAAAGGTTGGGCATTTTTTATAGCACTACTTCCTCCTTTTATAGATGATTCTTTACCTATGACTTCACAATTAATTGTTTTAATAGTTATGATATTACTGCTAGAATTTTCTTGTTTGGTTATTTATGCAAGTGGAGGTAAAACTTTACGAAAATTATTGCAAAATAGTTCAAATGTAAGACTCGTAAATAAAGTTGCGGGAACTATGATGATGGGTATTGGAGTTTGGTTAGCATTGAGCTAAAAAGGTTACAAGTAAAACTTGTATAATCTTCAACCCTATCTAAACTAGGTGTTGCCCAAGAATGCTTGAAATACTTGACATTTCTTGAGCTTTTTGATTTGTTTGTAAGATCTCAGTAATCATAGCATGCATTTCAATCATACCTGAGTTTTGAGTATTCGTTAATATAATTTTTAGTGGTCTAAAATTTGTTCTAAGAACATTTTTAATCTATCAGATTGTGGATTGTCAAAGAACTCATTTGGTTCGTTTTCTTCAACAATTTGACCTGCATCCATAAAAATTACTCTATCTGCAACTTTTTTTGCAAATCCCATTTCATGCGTTACACAAACCATTGTAATTCCATCGTTTGCTAATTCAGTCATTACATCTAAAACTTCACCAATCATTTCAGGATCTAAGGCTGCTGTTGGTTCATCAAATAGCATAATATCAGGGTTTGAACATAAACATCTAGCAATTGCCACACGTTGTTGTTGTCCACCTGAAAGCTGATTTGGGTACTTATCAGCTTGGTCTGCAATTTTTACTCGCTCTAAGTAGTGCATTGCAGTTTTTATAGCTTCTTTTCTAGGTTTTTTACCAACCCAAGTAGGTGCAAGAATAAGGTTTTCTAAAATTGAAAGATGAGGAAAAAGATTAAAGTGTTGAAATACCATTCCAACATGAGTTCGCACTTCTCTAATTCTTTTAACATCTTCTGTTAATTCTAAATCCTTTATCATAATTTGACCTTCTTGGAAAGGTTCTAGCCTATTCATACATCTAATAGTAGTAGATTTACCAGAACCTGATGGTCCACAAATAACTACTCTCTCACCTTTTTTAATTCTTAGATTAATATTTTTAAGTACGTGAAAATCTCCATACCATTTATTAACATCAATCATTTCTATCATATATTCGTTTGTGCTTGTACTCATAATTTTTCCTACTCTCTTTACTATTTGTGATTTGTATTAAATTTATCTTCAATTGATTTAGCATATCTAGACATACTAAAACAAATAACCCAATAAATCATTGTTACGAAAACATAACCTTCTGTTTCAAATCCTAACCAACTTGTATCATTATTTGTTAATGTTACCATTGCAAGAACATCAAATAATCCAATGATTAAGATTAGAGTTGTATCTTTAAATAATGAAATAAATGAACCAACAAGATTTGGAATTGATATTTTTAAAGCTTGTGGAAGAATAATTAATCCCATTGATTGCCAATAGTTTAAGCCCATAGCATCAGCAGCTTCATATTGACCTTTTGGAATAGCTTGTAATCCACCTCTTATAACTTCTGCAATATATGCAGCTTGGAATAAAGTAATACCAATTAATGCTCTTAATAATTTATCAAAATCCATTCCTTCAGGAAAGAATAAAGGTAATATTACAGAGGCTAAAAATAATAATGTAATTAAAGGAACACCTCTAATAAACTCAATATATAAAACAGAGATAGTTTTAATAATTGGCATATTAGATTGTCTTCCTAATGCAAACATAATTCCTATTGGAAATGAAGCAATAATACCAACTGAAGCAACTACAATTGTTAAAAGTAATCCTCCCCATTGCGATGTAGGAACAACTTCAAGCCCTAATCCACCATGTAATAATATAAAAGCAACAATTGGAAAAATAAATAAAATTGCAATACGTACTTTTGTATGCATAATCTTTCTAAATGCAACAATTGATGCAATAAAAAGAACTAAAATAAGGTTTGGTCTCCAATATAATTCTTCTGGATAAAACCCATACATGAATAAATTGAATTTTTCAATAATAAAAATCCATCTAGCACCTTCACCTGTTATTTCTTCTTTTGTACCACTCCATGTAGCATCAAATATCATCCAATCTAATAATGGAGGAACAATCTTAAAAATAAGATAAAAAGAGATAATTGTTAAGATTGAAGAAATTACTGAAGAAAAAAGATTCTCACGAATCCACACACTAAATCCTTTTGTTCCTTCAGGAGCAGGTCTTGTTTCTAGCTTTTCATAAATTGCCATCTTATCTCTCCTTTATTTGCATTCTTGAATTTACATAATTCATGAATACTGAAATAATAATACTTATAGTTAAATATACAGCCATTGTCATTAGAATAATTTCTATTGCTTGACCAACTTGATTTAGTGATGTTCCTGAGAACACCGTAACTAATTCAGGATACCCAATTGCAGTTGCAAGTGATGAGTTCTTTAATAAGTTAAGATATTGATTAATAACTGGTGGAATAATAACTCTAAGTGCTTGAGGTAATACAACTTTTTTTAAAATAGTACTGTCTTTTAATCCTAAAGCAGCTGCGGCTTCTTTTTGACCTTTTGGAACAGCTTCAATACCAGCACGTACTGCTTCAGCAATATATGTAGCTGTATAGATACTAAGTGCGAAAGCTAGTGCTAGAAGTTCTGGGATTAAAGTCCAACCACCTTTAAAGTTAAAGCCTTTAAGAGCTGCAATTTCTAAACTTGCAGGACTTCCACTTAGTAAAAATACTAAAGTAGGTGCTCCAATTAAGATTGCAATTGATGTAAAGAATAAGGGAAATTCTTCTCCTGTTTCATTATGTCTTTTAGTAGACCACTTTTTTAAATATATTACGGATGCAATTGCAATTATAAATGCAATTATTACAGCAGTAAATCCACTTTCTAATATTGGCCTTGGAATATATAGACCTCTATTGTTAAAGAAAATAGAATCAAAAAAAGAGATACTTTGTCTAGGACTAGGAAGTGAAGCTAATACAACATTGTACCAGAATAGAATTTGTAGTAAAATTGGAATATTTCTAAAAGTTTCTATGTATATTAAAGATAGTTTAGAAACCATAAAGTTTTTTGATAATCGTCCAATACCAACTAGAAGTCCAATAATTGATGCAAATATAATACCAATAACAGAAACTAAAACTGTATTTAATAATCCTACAATAAATACTTTTCCATGTGTATCTGATTCATCATATGCAACAAGTGATTGTAAGATTCCAAAGCCAGCTTCGCTACTTAAAAAATCGAATCCTGTATTAATCCCACGTTTTTCAATATTTGTGAACATATTATTTATAACAAAATATGATAATAAAAAGATTAGCCCTAAAGCTAGTACTTGATAGATTATCGCTCTATTTTCAGGATTGTTATAAAATGCGACTTGTTTTTGGGGAGCTTTTTTGTGTTTTTTCATTTTTTTACCTTGTAATTAAAAAAGGGGAATTTTAATTCCCCTTTTTTTTAATTAGATGTTTATAATATTAAATAAATATTTGACTATCTAATTGGAGCTCCATATTGTAAACCACCATTAGTCCAAAGGTTGTTTAAGCCTCTATCAATTTTAAGTGGAGAGTTCTTACCAACATTATTAGCGAATGATTCACCGTAGTTACCAACATTTTTAATAATATTGTATGACCATTTAGCGTCTAATCCTAAGTTTTTACCAGCTTCACCAGAAACACCTAATAATCTTTTAATTCCAGGATTTTTTGAAGTTAACATAGAATCAACATTTGCTTTTGTTACACCCATTTCTTCAGCATTTAACATTGCAATATGTGACCATTTAACGATATTAAACCATTTATCATCACCTTGTCTAACTACTGGTCCTAAAGGCTCTTTAGAAATAATTTCAGGAAGTACTTTTACAGAAGATGGATCTTTTACTTTTAATACTAAACCATATAATTGAGAAGCATCAGAAGTTACAACATCACAACGTCCAGATTTAAATCCTTCAATAGTTTGTCCTGATGTATCATAAGTAATAGGTTTATAAGTCATTTTTTTAGCTTTGAAGTAATCAGTTAAGTTTAATTCACTAGTAGTACCTGCTTGAATACAAACAGTTGCACCATCAAGTTCTAAAGCTGAATCAACACCAATTTTCTCAGAAACTAAAAAACCTTGACCATCATAGTAATTTACACCAGCAAAGTTTAAACCAAGAGATGTATCTCTAGTAGCTGTCCAAGTTGTAGCTCTTGATAAGAAGTCAATTTCACCACTTTGTAAAGCAGTAAATCTTTCTTTTGCAGTTAATGGAATATATTTAACTTTTGAAGCATCACCTAAAACAGCAGATGCAACAGCTTTACACATATCAACATCTAAACCTTTCCAAGTTCCACTAGAATCAGTAGCAGAGAAACCAGCAATACCAGTTGAAACACCACAAGTTAACATACCCTTTTCTTTTACTGATGATAATGTATCAGCAGATACAAC
>CALKDR010000043.1 GCA_938084175.1 uncultured Campylobacterales bacterium | reverse complement strand
TGATTTTTCTTTCTTCATCAGCAATAATAATTTCCAATTGCTCATCACTAAAATCATCAAATGTTTTATGATTTTCAACAAGCCTAGCTTTTGTAGCTAAGACTGCGTTTTCTCTTATTTTTGAAGATACTGCATCTTTTAACTTTTGACTTTTTAATTTTGGATAATCAAAGGCTTTATTTGTATTGTCTTTTATAATTTGTTTTAAACTCATTTATTTTCCAATTAGTTTTTTATAATTATATCATTTAAGTATTAATGAAAAATTCACTTTGTCTCATCTTTAATCTCAAAAGCGGTTTTTATAATATCAATGCCATATTTATCTCTTAACTTTTGCATTTGATTTGTTAAGGCGCTTTTTTTTGCATCTGTTTCATATTCAAAAAGATTATATGTATAGTCATTATCTTTTGCAAAGTTTGATACAGTAATATTTAACTGTACAACTGCATGACTTGGATGATTATCATTTTTTATAAAAAGCTCTTGCATATGGTTTTTAAAATCTAATTCATTAAAAACAGTATTTACATTTATATAATCTTTTGATTTTATATTTGATTCATATTTTATTTTTATTGCATAAGTTAAAGGATTTTTATTAGCCTTTTTAATTAAAAAACAAAGATAACGTGAAAGTATAGCAACTCTTCTTTTTAGCTCAGTTCTATCATAAATACGATCAAATGTTCGCCCTATTCCTATTGATTTTTTTTCTCTAAAAGTTGTTAGTTTATTATCTCTTATTCCACAAACTCTGTTATAAAGTTCAATTCCTGGTTTTTTCCAAGAGTAAAAAAGCTTTTGATTACTTTTAATATCTCCAAGAGTTTTAATTCCGTAACCTTTTAGTCTTTCTTGAAAGCCTTTTCCAATTCCTGGAAATTCTGCAATTGGAATATTTCTTATAAAATTACCAATATTATCTTTGCTTACGTATTTAACACCATCTGGTTTTGCATATTCTGTGATTAGTTTTGATAAAAACTTTGTGTTTGCAATACCAATTGAAATAGGAAGACCTAATTCTTTTTGTATTTTATCTTTAATTCTATAAGCGAATTGTACTACCTCATTTTCTTCAATATATCCACTTAAGTCTCCAAAAAATTCATCAATTGAAAATTGCTCAACTAATGGAATTTCTTTTACTAAAAGTTCTTTTAATTTTTCTGACAAGTCGTGATATAAGGGATAATTTGGTGAAAGCATTTTCAAATTAGGACAAAGAGTTAAAGCTTCATTCACACTCATTGCAGTTTTAACTCCATATGCTCTAGCTTCATATGAAGATGTAGTTACTATTCCTCTAATCTTTCCATTTTCATCTACAAAATACTCTTGAAATGTTTTTTGTCCTTCATTTGTTAATATAGAAGATACAAAAGCACCTTGGTTTGATGATATTTTTCTGATTTCTTTTTTAGTTGAAAAAATATTTAAGTTACTTCGTCCACCAACAGCTACGGGAATATGAAGTAAACTTTCATCAATAGTTCTATGAGCAGATACAAAAAAACAATCTAAGTCCAAATGAATAAACAATACACTCTCCTAATTATAAAGTGCATTATATAAAACTTTTTTTTGTTTTTGTTTTTTTATTACAAAATGCAATAATTTTGTTATATAGTACTATAATAAATTAACAAATATTAAAAGACATTTATTAAGTGAATATATAGTACTTAAAAGATATTATTCAAGAAAAGGATAAGTAATAGCTAATTGTAAAAACTGCAAAAGAGAAATTGAAACTAAAAAAAGACAATGTCCATATTGTGGGATATTAAATCCTACTGTTACATTAAAAGATATTTTTATAGCTTTAGCTATTGTTTTGAGTGTTATGGGAACTGTAACTTATTTTATGCAATAAAAGGAAAGATTACCTTCTTATAACTGCATAAATAAACCCAAGTGCTAGTCCTATAAAGTGAGCATACCAAGCAATTGGAAGTCCAATAAGTAGTGGTGCTACTGAAATTAGTAAAACCCATGTGATTATTCCACTTCGCTGTGCTTTATCATAAAATGCAACATATCCTAAAAGTGCACAAATAGCACCAGAAGCACCTACTAAATTTACATAATTATCTAAATAATAAATATAAGCAAATGAAAGAATAGATGTTAGTATTCCACATATTAGATATAATAAAATTAACTCTTTAGCACCACGACTTCTTTCTATTAAACTACCAAATTGATATAATACAAACATATTCATTCCAAGGTGAGCAAGTCCACCGTGAGAAAACATAGATGACAATGGCTGCCACCAAAATTCATATACTGTGAAGTACATATTTAAACCTAGATACAATCCACCTTTTTCTATATTTATTTGTACTATATACATCAAAATTGTGATTATTATTAAAACATTTGTAGCTGTAAAATCTTTTTTACTTATATTTTTTAGCATTGTTTTTATATACCTTTATTGTGCAATCTATAATTGATTGTATCTCATTTTTATCATAAAACTTAAACTCTTTTGAGAATGTAAATATTTCTATTGAATTTGCTCTAAAAGATGTTTTAATTGTTCCATCATGGAAGAGAATTATTTAAAAGTTATAGTAATCATAATGATAGAAGCCAAAGTAAAAAAATTGTTTACTATTATACTTTGTCTTCTATATCACTTCATAAAGTTTTCCTAAACTAATGCTTCTTTTAAAACATCTTCTATCACATCTACAGGAAGAATATTCATAGCTTTTTTAACTTCTTCAGGAATATCTTCTAAATCTCTCTCGAAGTTCTTTCTTGGAATTAATGCTTTTGTCATTTTTGCTTTAAATGCAGCAATTAGTTTTTCTTTTAGTCCACCAATTGGTAATACTTTTCCTGAAAGTGTTAACTCTCCCGTCATTGCAATATCGGATTTGATCTCACGTTGGCTTAAAATTGAAGCAAAGGTTAAAGCCATTGTAATACCCGCACTTGGTCCATCTTTTGGAGTTGCACCTTCTGGTATATGTAAGTGAATGTCATATCTTTTATAAACTTCACTAGCATCAACTTTTATTTTATCCTCTTTTTCTTTTGGAGTTTTTGGAATAATAGAATCATCAATTTTTAAGCTTCCATTATCAATTAAAACTTTTACAACTGAAAAAGAAATTCTTGATGATTCTTTCATAACATCACCTAAATTACCTGTAACAGATAAAAGACCTTTACCTTTTAACTTGATAGCTTCACATTTTAAAACGTCTCCACCAACTGCTGTCCATGCTAGTCCATTTGCAATTCCAATTGAGTTTTTCTTTTCAGCTGGATCTATTTCAAAAATAGGATTTTCTAAGTATTCTTTTAAGTTTTTAGTAGAAATAGTAACTTTTGTAACTTTTTCATCACTAAGTATTTTTTTAACTGCTTTTCTAAATAGTTTTGAGAATACTCTTCTAAGATTTCTAACTCCAGCTTCTCTTGTATACTTTGAAATAATCATTTCAATAGTAGGTTTAGATAAAGAAACTTCAGTCTTTTTTAATCCATGTTTTTCTAATTCTTGAGGAATTAGATAATCTTTTGCAATATGATATTTTTCATTTGGCGTATATGAAGAAATCTGAATAAATTCCATTCTATCTCTTAATGGTGCTGGAATTCTTCTAGCATCATTTGCAGTTGAAACAAAAATAGTTTGAGATAAATCAATTGGGAAATTTAAATATAAATCTCTAAATTCATTGTTTTGCTCAGGATCAAGAATTTCTAACATTACAGCTGTTGGATCTCCTCTATTGTTTGCTCCTAGTTTATCAATTTCATCTAAAACCATAACAGGATTCATAACTTTTGCATCAACTAGACCTTTTACAAGTCGTCCTGGCATCGCTCCAACATAAGTTCTTCTATGTCCTCTTAATTCATTAACATCTTCCATTCCGCCTAAGGCAATTCTTACAAGTGGTCTTTTTAATGCTTTTGAAATTGAGTTTGCTAAAGATGTTTTACCAACTCCTGGAGGTCCTACGAAACATAATACTGTTCCTCTAGATTTTAGGTTTTCTACTTTTCTTTTTTCAAGTAATTCTTTTACAGCAAAAAATTCAGAAATTCTCTCTTTTGCTTTAAAAAGTGAATAATGATCTTTATTTAACTGTTCATCAACATTAGAAACAGAAATTTCTTCATTTGCAAATTTTCCAAATGGTAAATCTAAAACTTGTTCTATATATGTTTGTAAAAGAGAAGCATCAGGTGAATCTTGATGCATACGTCCTAGTTTTTCAATTTGTTTTTTCACTTCTTTATAGCCATCTTTTGGCATATGTTTTTTGATTTTTTTTAATCTTTTTGTATAAGACTTTATATCTTCATCTTTTTTATTATCATTACCAAGCTCTTTGTTAATAGCTTTGATTTGTTCTTTTAGAAAGTAATCTTTGTGTGTTTTTTCAATTTTAGAGTTTACTTTTTGAGTTATTTCTTTTTGAATCTTATAAGATTCAATCTCTTTTTTCACAACTTCAATAATATCTAATAATCTTTGTTCAATATCTGTTTGAGCAAATAATGAATAAGCTTCATCTTTTTTAACTTTTAACACAGAAGATATTAAATCAGCAATTCTAATTGCATCATCATTCTCTTCTATAGTTTTGATTAAATCAGCTGGGAATTTTGCATTTAATCTTGAAAGTTTTTTGATTTGTTCTATTAAAACTGAAATTACTGATTTAGTATTTTCTACATTAAACTCTTTATTTTCTAAAATATCAACATTTACAAGAAGTGGAGTTTCTTTATTAAACTCTTTTATACTTCCCTTTGCTAATCCTTGAAAAAGTACTTTTATTTTACCATCAGGTAAAGATACTTTTCTCATAATATTTCCAACAACTCCAACATCGTAAAAAGAGTCTTTTTCTCTTTTATCTTCGTATCCTTGTTTAGAAACAGCAACTATAACTAATTTATTCTCTTCCATTGCATTTTCAACTGCTTTGATATTATCTTCATTACTTAAAAAAAGTGGTGCAATCATAAATGGGTATAAGAATATTTCATCTTCAATTATTAATGGTATGTCTTGTGGGAAATTATCGTAATTTTCTAATTCCATGTATATTGGCTCCTAAAATTTATTATATTATTCAAAAATTGATCTGTAAAATGGTACTTTTACAGCTTCAATTTCACTTGAATTAACCCAAGATTCTTTTACTTTTTTATTATAAAAATCAGCTGCTGCTTTTTTATCTAGTTTTGTATAAAGCTTTGCAATAGATGAATCAAGTGATGCTTTTGCCATATATAATCTTGCATTAATTGTGTCAACTAAAGGCATATAAGGTGAACGTGGATACTTTACTTTAAAATCAGCTATTTCTTTTATAGTATCTTCAGTTAGTTCTTGATCTCTTAATTGGTAAGTAAAACCTAAAAAATTTGCTTTGATTTTTAAATATCTAGCATAATCAATATTTTTGCTTAGTGCAAATCTTTTTATATACTCATCTAAATAAAAGTTTGCTAGAGAATATTCTTCATCATCAATATGACTATTTACTAAAATAAGTAAAGATGTTGGAATTAAAGGTGAATTTCTATGTTCACTTTCTAATGATGAATATGTATCATCTGCTTCATCTAAATTACCATTTGATATTTGTGTTAACATTTTGTTGTACCAATAAAGCGCTGGCTTGTTATATTCAGCTACTTCATTTTTACTAGAACACGCTGTAAAAACAAAAACAGATGCAATTACTAAGAATAAACTTTTAATTTTTGAGTTATTAATCATATAAATATCCTTTATTTTAAAGATGATATTTTATCTAATACTTGCTTAGGAAATATTTGCTATAATTATTTCAAATAATTTAAAAGGCGATATTATGAAACTTACTTTAATTGGTAACGGAATTATGGCTCAATCTTTAGCTCGTGGTTTAATAAAGAATCATGAAGTAGAAATTATAGGTAGAGATGAGAATAACTTAAAAGCAATACAAGAGAAAATACCAGAAATTAGAATTAAAACATTAGATGACCAAGAGAATATTCAAGGTAAAAATATTTTAATTTGTGTGAAACCTTATGCACTACAAAGTGTTTCAGCCAGACTAACAGGTGAAGCTAATATATTATTGTCAATACTAGCTGGAACAACACTGGATTCCTTAAAAAAACAAATTAAATCAAAATATTATGTAAGAACAATGCCAAATATTGCAGCTTCTGTTCAAAACTCAATGACAACAGTAACAGGAGATAATGAAGCGAAAAATATTGCACTTGATATTTGTTCTTCAATTGGCAAAACATTATGGGTGAATACTGAAAATCAATTAGATATAGCAACTGCAATTGC
>CALKDR010000042.1 GCA_938084175.1 uncultured Campylobacterales bacterium | reverse complement strand
ATCATAGAGAGTATTTAAATTAAAATTAAGATAGATTAGGTAGAATACGCCAATATTTTTCACTATAGAAGGAAGACAAATGTCAAGAAGATGCGCAATATCAGGAAAAGGACCTATGGTTGGTAACAACGTAAGTCACGCTAAAAACAGAACTAAAAAAAGATTTTTACCAAACTTAAGAACTGTTAGAGTTACTTTAGAAGATGGTACAACTCAGAAAATTAGAATTTCTGCTAAAGAGTTAAGAACTCTTAAAAAACACTCATAGAAGGCTAATGAAAGTGCTTTCATGAGCATCTTTAGAAAAGTCAGAAAAGCGCTTGGCTGGGAATTTAGAACAGCTAAGCCTGAGTATGATCTCAACCCCTTAATATACTCACAACTAAAACCATTTAGACTACCGCTCGTACTAGTTCAAGTTATCATGATGATAGGAACACTTGGATATATAATTATTGATGATTTTCCAATTTTAGATGCTATTTACCAAACTGGTATTACATTTACAACTGTTGGTTTTGGAGAAATCGGAGAAATATCAAATGCAGGTAGATTTTTTACAATTACACTAATAATTTTTGGATTTGCTACTTTTACACTTTCAACAGCTGTATTAATTGATGCTGTTATTAAAGGGCGATTATTTGATTTATATAAGGAAAGAAACATGCTTTATAAAATTGCAAGATTAAGAAGGCACTTTGTGATTTTTTATCACAACGAATACACAGCACAGTTGGCTAAACAATTTAAGGATAATCATATTCCTTTTGTTGTTGTAGACCCAAGTGAAGATATTGAAAAAATTGCAAAAGAAAATGGTTATCCATATTGGGTAAAAGAAGAGCCATATAAAGAACTTGCATTTTTAAAATCACATTTATCTTCAGCAAAAGGTGCTATTTCTTTATCAAAAAACATTTCAGATAATATTACTTTAATCGCATCTGTTAGATTATATGAAAAAGAATTAGGTAGAAAGCCTTTCTTGGTTATTTCAAATGCAGAAACGCAAAATGAAAAAATAAGACTACAAAAACTAGGAGCTGATAAAGTTGTAGCAACTCCTTCTTTAATGGCAAAAAGAGTTTCTGCAATGGCTATTAGGCCTGATATGGAAAACGTTTTAGATGAATTTTTATATAAAAGAGATACTCCAATTGATATGGAAGAAGTTTACGTAAATGAAGATTCTTGGGTTGTAAATAGAGAGGTGAAAGATTTACATTTAAGAGATAGACTTAAAGTTTCTGTGATAGGAATTACAGAAGAAAAAGGTAAATTTATTCAAATGCCAAGAGGAACTATAGTAATTAGTGCTAATTCAAAACTGTTGCTAGTTGGTTCTCAAAAGGGAATTGCACGATCTAAAAGAATTATTAATTTAACACAAAAGCCAGAGGATATATAAAAATGTTTACAATTTTACCTATAAAGGGTTTTATAGACCAAATTGATGGTTTCAACTGTGATGGAATAAGTGCAGGATTAAAACCAAGTGGAGATAATGATTTAGGTTTTATTTATACTACACAGCCTTGTGATGTTCAAGCTGTTTTTACTGAAAATAAATTTCAAGCAGCTCCTTTAAAACATTTCTTACAATATGAAGAAAATTTCAAAACAAATTTTGTTTTAATAAACTCAAAAAATGCAAATGCAATGACAGGAAAAAAAGGTATTGAAGATATAGATACTATTTTTTCACAACTAGATTTTGATTTAACAAATCCAATTATGAGTTCAACTGGTGTTATTGGAAATCCATTACCTATTGAAAAAATAGTAAATGGTGCAAAACTATTTGACTTATCAAGTAAAAACGGCGAAAATTTATCAAAAGCTATTATGACAACAGATGCATATGCAAAAAACTGTATGTATGAAGTAAAACTAGAAAATGGGAGCTCTTTTAAAATAGGAGCAGTTGCAAAAGGTGCTGGAATGATAAATCCAAACCTAGCGACTATGTTATGTTTTATTTGTACAGACGCCAATATTCCAGCAGAAGATATGAAAGAAGCACTAAAAGTTAATAGTGAAACAACATTTAATGCAATTTCAGTAGATGGTGATACATCTACGAATGATACAGTAATGTTATTAGCAAACAAAAAATCAAATGCTTATGATAAACAAGCTTTCTTTGAAGCTTTGAGACTTGTTATGCATGATATGGCAATGTTAATGGTAAGTGATGGAGAAGGTGCTAAAAAAGCGGTTGCCTTTGAAGTTATAAATGCTGCATCAGAAAAAGAGGCACAAATAGCTGCAAAAGCTTTATCAAACTCATTGTTAGTAAAAACTGCACTTTTTGGTGAAGACCCAAATTTTGGAAGAATTGCTTCAACAATTGGTGCAAGTAGAATTACTTGCGATGAAGAAACTTTAGTTATCTTATATAATGATGTTATTGTTTATAATAAAGGTGAACTTTGTTTTGATGATATACAAGAAGAGAAAGCTTCAGAAGTATTAAAAAATGAACAATTCAAAGTTATTTGTGATATTGGTCTAGGTGAGAGTAATTTTACTGCATATGGTTGTGATTTAGGTTACAAGTATGTAGAAATCAATGCTGATTATCGTACTTAAAATAAATAATTTTAAGAATATTAATAGTATTATTAAATAACAAAATCAAATACTAGGACAAAAAATGTTTCACGAACACAGAGAATTAATTGCAGAATTAAAACAAAAAGATGCTCATTTTCATAGACTATTCGATCAACACAATGATTTAGATAATGAAATTACAAAGTTAATACAATCTCATGCAGATGATATTACTGTTGAAACTAAAAAGAAAGAAAAATTAAAACTAAAAGATGATGTTTATAACATGATTATTAAATACAAAAACTCAAAATAGTTTTTGAGAAAATTTTGAGAAAAAAAGGGTCTAAAAGTAAAATTTTAGACCCTTTTTTTATGTATTCTTTTTCTCCTTAACCTTCTTACAACTTATGCTAAGCGCTTTTTAGATAAAATAACTTAATTTTATAAAACAAAGGCCTTTTTTCATGGAAAACCTTTTCGAAAATCAAGATATAATTGATATTAATATTGAAGATTCAGTTAAAGCTTCATATTTAGATTACTCAATGAGTGTTATTATTGGACGAGCATTACCTGATGCTAGAGATGGACTGAAACCAGTTCACAGAAGAATCTTATTTGCTATGCATGATTTAAATATCACATCAAAATCAGCTTATAAAAAATCAGCAAGAATTGTTGGAGATGTTATTGGTAAGTATCACCCTCACGGTGATAATTCTGTATATGATGCATTAGTTAGACTTGCTCAAGATTTCTCAATGAGAGAGCCATTAATTGATGGTCAAGGAAACTTTGGTTCTGTTGATGGTGATAGCGCAGCGGCTATGAGATATACCGAAGCTCGTATGACAAAAGTAGCTGAAGAAGTAATGAAAGATCTTGACAAAGATACTGTAAACTTTACTGCAAACTACGATGATACTATGAAAGAACCTTCAGTTCTTCCAACTCGTGTTCCAACACTGTTATTAAATGGTAGTGAAGGTATTGCTGTAGGAATGGCAACAAAAATTCCACCACATAACTCAGATGAAGTTTTAGAAGCAGTTTTACATATGGTTGATAATCCAGAAGCAACAGCTGATGAATTAATGCAATTTATTAAAGGACCTGATTTTCCAACAGGTGGAACTATTTTTGGTCGACGTGGAATTATTGATGCTTATAATACAGGACGAGGTCGTGTAAGAATTAGAGCAAAACACCATATTGAAACTAGAGGTAAAAAAGAAATTATTATTCTTGATGAATTACCATATCAAGTTAATAAATCAAGACTAATCGAGCAAATTGCAAACTTAGCAAAAGACAAGCAAATTGAAGGTATTTCAGAAGTTAGAGATGAATCTGATAGAGATGGTATTAGAGTTGTTATTGAACTTAAAAAAGATGCAATGAGTGAAATTGTATTAAACAACCTTTATAAATCAACTCCAATGGAAAATACTTTTGGAATCATATTACTTGCTGTTCATAATAAAGAACCAAAAGTATTCAACTTACCTCAATTATTAACAATTTTCTTGTCACATAGAAAAACTGTAATTATTAGAAGAACAATCTTTGAACTTGAAAAAGCAAAAGCAAGAGCGCATATTTTAGAAGGTCTAAAAATTGCACTTGATAATATTGATGAAGTTGTTAAGATTATTAAAGCTTCTTCAAATGATGCAGATGCTAGAGAAAAGTTACAAGTAAGATTCTCTTTATCTCACATTCAATCTCAAGCTATTTTAGATATGAGATTAGGAAGACTTACAGGTCTTCAAAGAGATAAACTAGAAGCTGAATATCAAGAATTAATGGCGTTAATTCAATACTTAGAAGAGATTTTAAAATCTGAAGAAAGATTAAATGAAATTATCAAAGAAGAATTAGTTGAAGTAAAAGAAAAATTCTCATCTGATAGAAGAACTGATATTGAAGATTCTTATGACGAAATTGATATTGAAGATTTAATTCCAAATGAACCAATGGTAGTTACGATTACTCATAATGGTTATGTAAAAAGAGTACCAATAAAATCATACGAAAAACAAAGACGTGGTGGAAAAGGTAAAACAGCAGTTACTACTCACGAAGATGACTTTATTGAAAGATTCTTTGTATCTAATACTCATGATACATTAATGTTTGTTACAAATATGGGTCAATTATATTGGTTAAAAGTTTACAAAATTCCAGAAGGTTCAAGAACTGCAAAAGGTAAAGCAGTTGTTAACTTAATCAACTTAAGACCTGATGAGAAAATTATGGAAATTATTCCTACATCTGATTTTGATGAGTCTAAATCTTTAGCATTCTTTACAAGAAATGGTATTGTAAAAAGAACTTCATTATCTGAATTCTCAAACATTAGATCAAATGGTGTAAGAGCAATTGTTCTTGATGATGCAGATGAAGTTGTAACTGCAAAAATTACAGATGTAGAATCACAATTCTTAATGATATTCACATCATTAGGACAATGTATCAGATTTGATATTGAAAAAACAAGAGAACAAGGTAGATCTACAAGAGGTGTTAGAGGTATTAAATTCAAACATGATTCAGATTATGTTGTTGATGCTGATGTTATTTCTGATGAAAATCAAGAGTTATTACCAATTTCTGAAAAAGGTATTGGAAAAAGAACAACTGTTGCTGAATATAGATTAACGAACAGAGCAGGTTCTGGAGTTATATCAATGAAGTTATCAAATAAAACTGGTAATGTTGTTGGAGAAGTTTTAGTTGATGAAACTCAAGACTTAATGGCACTTACTTCTATTGGTAAAATGATTAGAGTTGATATGCAAACAATTAGAAAAGCAGGAAGAAATACTTCTGGTGTTATCATTGTTAATGTTGACAAAGGTGATAAAGTTGTATCAATTGCAAAATGTCCAAAAGAAGCTGAAGAAATTGAAGTTGATGAAAATGGAAATGTAATTAGATATACAGAAGATGGAGAAATTGTAGTAATTGAACAAGTTGAAGGTTCTGTAGTAAGTGATTCAAATAATGAATCAAATGTTCAAGAAACACCTTCATTATTAGATAATGAAGAAAACGAAGAAAATAACGAGGAAAACTAAGTAAATGAGAAAATTTAATGTAGCAGTAGTTGGAGCAACTGGTGCCGTTGGTGAAGAACTTTTTAGAGTAATGGAAGCATATGACTTTCCTGTTGCGAATATTATACCATTAGCAAGTGCAAATAGTGCAGGTTCAAGAATTGAATATAATGAAAAAGAATATACAGTATTAGAATTAACAGACACTGTATTTGAAGAAAATGAAGTAGATATTGCTTTCTTTTCTGCAGGTGGTTCAATTTCTGAAAAATTTGCAAAATATGCTGTTGAAGCAGGTGCTGTTGTAATTGATAATACATCTCACTTTAGAATGGATCCTAATGTTCCATTAGTTGTACCTGAGGTTAATCCTGAAGATATTACTTTATGGAAAGAAACAGGAATTATTGCAAATCCAAATTGTTCAACTATTCAAATGGTTTTATCTTTAAAACCTTTAGATGAATTATATGGAATTAAAAGAGTTGATGTTTCAACTTATCAAGCTGTTTCAGGAGCTGGAAAAGCTGGTATGGAAGAGCTTGTAAAACAAATGCAAGCATTCTTTGCTTTTAATTTAAGTGAAGCAAAAAAAGAACAATTTGCTCATCAAATTGCCTTAAATGTTATTCCTCAAATAGATGTAGCACAAGAGAATGGATTTACTAAAGAAGAAATGAAAATGGTAAATGAAACTCAAAAGATTCTTAAAAAAGAAATTCAAGTAGCTGCTACTTGTGTTAGAGTTCCAGTTTTAAGATCTCACTCTGAATCAATTACAGTAACATTTGAAAATGATGTTGAAGTAGATGTTTCTGAAGTTAGAAATGCACTTGAAGAGTTTGAAAATGTAGAAGTTATTGATGATTTAGAAAACAATGCATATCCTATGCCAATTGTTTCAACAGATACTGATATCACTTACGTTGGTAGAATTAGAAAAGATGTTTATGCTCCAAATATTGTTCACTACTTTAATGTAGCTGATCAAGTAAGAGTAGGAGCTGCTACAAATTCTGTAAGAATTGCTTTAAAATGGATTGAAATGGAAAACGATATCTAATGTTAGAAAAACTTTTTGAAAGTTTAATGTGGAAGACTAGATTATTTATTCTTCTTGCTGTTGTATTTGGTCTTATTGGTGCAATCGTATTATTTATTGTTGCATCTGTTGATATTTATGAAGTATTAACTTATACATTTAATGTGTATGCAAATGGATTACATCCAAATGATTTTCATGAAGTAATCGTTAGTAAAATAATTGGAGCAGTTGATTTATATCTAATCGCAATTGTAATGTTGATTTTTGCATTTGGTATTTATGAGCTTTTTATATCTAAAATAGAAGCTGCTGAAAACAAAGAAACAGGAAACAATATACTTGCTATTTCCTCGCTTGACCAGTTAAAAGATAAAATAGCAAAAGTAATTATCATGGTACTTGTAGTTGGATTTTTCCAAAGAGTACTACATATGGAATATACTTCTGCTTTAGAAATGTTATATTTTGCAATATCAATTATGGTACTTGCAATTGGGCTTTACTTTTTAGGAAAAGTCGGAAAAAAATAATATAAAAAATAATAGATTAATATAAGGTTTTAAAATGTCAAAAATTTTTGTAGATGCATGTTTAAGAAAAGAAACTCCTTACACACCTGTGTGGATGATGAGACAAGCCGGTAGATATTTACCAGAATATATGAAAGTACGAGCTGAAGCTGGAAACTTTTTAAATTTATGTCATAACCCTGAAAAAGCTGCTGAAGTAACTATTCAACCTTTAGATATCGTAGGTGTTGATGCTGCTATTTTATTTTCTGATATTTTAGTAATTCCAAATGAAATGGGAATGCACTTAGATTTTATTAAAGGTGAAGGTCCAATCTTTAAAGACCCAATTGTAACAGAAGAACAAGTTGATGCTCTTTTAGGTGGAGAAGAAGCTGCTGATAAATTAACATATGTTTATGAAACATTAAAGCTATTAAAGCAACAACTTCCTGAGGATAAAGCACTTATAGGTTTCACAGGAGCTCCTTGGACACTTGCGACATATATGATTGAAGGGCAAGGAACTAAAACTTATAATCTTTGTAAAAAGATGATGTATTCTAATCCTGAATTATTACACAAAATTTTAAGAAAAGTAACAGAAGTAGTTAAATTCTATATGGTTAAACAAATAGAAGCAGGTGCTGATGTTGTTCAAATCTTTGATTCTTGGGCTGCTGCTATTGAACCTGGAAAATATGATGAGTTCTCTTGGAAATATATGGTTGAAATTGCTGATTATATAAAAGCAAGATATCCAGACACTCCAATAATCATGTTCCCAAAAGGTGTATCTGCATTTATTAATATGGGTGGAGTATATGGAAACTTTGATGTATTTGGAGTTGATTGGGGAACACCTATGGCTATGGCAAAAGCAAAACTTGGTGAAAAGTATGTTCTTCAAGGAAATATGGAACCATGTAGACTTTATTCAAAAGAAGAAACTACAAAATGTGTAGAAAAAATTCAAGAAACAATGCAGGGTGTTGGACATATCTTTAACCTAGGACATGGTATTTTACCTGACGTTCCTGTTGAAAATGCAATACACTTTGTAAGCGAATGTAAAAGAGTTTCAAAAAAATAGATTAGAAATAAATAGGTTTTACTAGCCTATTTATTCATCTTTATTAAATTTCAAAAAAAAAGCAAAAATCTCTTGACAAAGTATATGTTTTTTACTATAATTCCACCCCATTAAAGAGGAATACTAATTCCGGCATAGCTCAGTGGTAGAGTAGATGACTGTTAATCATTTGGTCCCTGGTTCGAATCCAGGTGCCGGAGCCATTAACCTTTTTAATGTAACATTTGAATTTATTAGATTCCGGCATAGCTCAGTGGTAGAGTAGATGACTGTTAATCATTTGGTCCCTGGTTCGAATCCAGGTGCCGGAGCCATCTTTTTAAATTTATAAAACTTATCATATTTACATTCCGGCATAGCTCAGTGGTAGAGTAGATGACTGTTAATCATTTGGTCCCTGGTTCGAATCCAGGTGCCGGAGCCATAAAGCTTCTTGATATTTGAACTTAAGTTCTTTTATCAGGAAGCTTTTTTTTTGTCTAATTTTTTGATTAAAAAGCATACAATATCTTTTATGTATAAATATGATCTTCTTATATAATTAACTTATTAAACACAGAAGGAAGTATTATCAAATATTTATATATTCTAAAAGTAGGAGAAACATTCTACTCTATAAAACAAAAACACAAAGATTTTGATGCTTGGATATTAAGATTTTTAAAGAGAACAAAAACTAAAATCAAAGTAATTGATATATTAAAAGATGAGTGCTTACCAAATATTAATAGTGCCAAAGGCTTTATAATAACTGGCTCTCATGATATGGTTACAGATGAACTTCCCTGGAGTATTAAGATAGAAAAATATATTAAGAAAGTTTCTAAAACTAAGACTCCACTTTTGGGAATTTGTTATGGTCATCAGTTAATATCAAAAGCATTAGGAGGAAAAAGTGGCTTTAATAAAAAAGGTAAAGAGATTGGGCTTGTAAAAATCACTAATCTCTCTTTTAATAATACTGACCCTTTATTAAAAAACTTTCCTAAAAAATTCTTTGCTTTTGAAACACATTATCAAACAGTACAAAAGTTACCCGCAAAAGCAAAAGTAATAGCTAAGAATATGAAAGACAATACACAAGCTGTTAGATTCACAAATAATATATGGGGAGTGCAGTTTCACCCAGAATTCGATAAATCAATTATGAAAGAATATATACTAAAGCAAAAAGATGTGATTGAAGAATTAGGCATATCAATTAAAAAACTTATAAATGATTTAAAATCATGTGATATCAGTAATACAGTACTAAAAAATTTCTCTTATATTATAGAGAAAAAAGTATAGTTTTTTAATATGATATAATTTTCATACAATTATTTTTATAACATCTACAATATTTCTAAACGAATGGACAAATAAAATTCCAAGTATCGAAAATAGAATAACAAATATAAATACTCTTGTAAAAGAAAAATTTTAATTAAAAAAGTACAAAGTACAAAAAACTTTAAGTATTTATATTGAAGGCGATGGTTTATCTTGGATAACTAGAAGTAGGGCATCAAACAATCCAACACCAATAACTCCATTTACATTCAAGCTAATGATTGAAGATAAGACAAAATGCAATATTTATATTACGAGACCTTGTCAGTATACAAACTCTTCTATTTGTAAAAGAAAATACTGGACAAGTAATAGATTTGATGATTTATTTATTGCTAGTTTTAATGAAGCACTAATAATATAAAAAAATCACTATTTTTTAAGGTAACGCACTATCTATTCTTATTGAAAGAACAGTAGCATCTATAAAGATTATTGGATACATTTGATCTAAAGCTCTATTTTGCCAATCCTTTGCAAGTTCTAATACTTTATTAGGCATATTTGATATTAGTTCTGTTGATAGTTCGTATCCATATAAATCATCAAGTTGTAATTGTACATCTCTTACGCTTATTCCCTTGGTATGTAAAATAATTTTACAATGTGAATACACAAATAACTATGTTATTTAACAATTACTAAATACTATTTAGTAATAATAGAAAAAAAGGATAAGTTCATATGTATATAGGTAGTATAAAAAGCAAATTTAAAAAGTATATAAAAGAAATCATTGTCTTTACTATTATGTTAACAATCGCAGCTAATGCTATGAGCTATTACAGATCATTAGATTTAAATAAAGATAGTTTAAATATAAATAGTTTCACATTACTAAATGATACACAGTACATAATCCCAAGTAACAAAAAAATCATAATACACTTTTGGGCAACATGGTGTCCAACTTGTAAACTAGCAGCTTCAAATATACAAAAACTATCAAAAGATTATGAAGTACTAACTATTGCAGTTCAATC
>CALKDR010000041.1 GCA_938084175.1 uncultured Campylobacterales bacterium | reverse complement strand
TTTAGTAATGTTATTGTCAACTATTAAAGCTTATGCAGTTTTAACAAATGAACAATATAATCAAATCACAAATGGTGAAATGTTTTATAAGAATATTGATGGAAAATATTCAAAAGCTTTAGGTTTAAACACAAAAGTTTCAATGAATATTACTGGAATAATTAATAGAGTTAAAGTAAAGCAAACTTTTAAAAACCGAGATAATTATTGGACTGAAGGAACATACCTTTTTCCTTTACCTGAAAATGCTGCTGTTGATGGTCTTAAAATGATTATTGGTCAAAGTATAATTATAGGTGAGATTAAAGAAAAAGTTGAAGCAAAAAAGATTTATGAGCAAGCAAAAAAAGAAGGTAAGAAGGCAACTTTAGTTAAACAAAATAGACCAAACCTTTTTACAGCTAATGTATCAAACATTCCTCCATTAGGTGAGATAACTATAGAAATAGAATATCAACAAAAAGTATCATACGACAATGAAGAGTTTGCAGTAACATTTCCAATGGTAGCTCCTCAAAAGTTTTTCCATAATAAAGCTAATAAAAATTTAGTTCAAGCAGTTGAAAATAAAAACAACTTAGTACAAAGACCAGTTGATATTGATGTATCTTTAAAAGCAGGATTTGAGATAAATAATATAGAAAGTCCCTATCATAAGATTAATACAAAAAATATTGATAAAGAAACTGTAAAAATATATTTAGAAAACACTATTCAAGCAAATAGAGATTTCAAACTAACTTGGAAAGCAAAAAAAAATAATGATGTACAAGCAAAAGTCTATACACAAAATGTAAATGGTAGAGACTTTGGCTTACTAATGATTACTCCACCAAATGAACTTTATAAGATCCAAGATACACAAAATAGAGAAGTAATTTTTATTATTGATAGTTCAGGTTCTATGCAAGGAACTTCAATAAATCAAGCTACTTTAGCATTGGAAATGGCAATTAAAAGGCTTAAAAAAGGTGATAAGTTTAATATTATAGATTATGATACTAACTACAATCCATTGTTTAAAACAGCACAATCTGTAAATGACTTAACATCTGTATTAGCTAAAAAGTTTATTGATAATATTAAAGCAGATGCTGGAACACAAGCACTTGAACCAATTAAATATGCATTAGAAAGTTTAAATAAAGATTCAAATAAATACTTAAGACAAGTAATATTCATAACAGATGGTCAGCTTGGAAATGAACAAGCAATATTTAAAACAGTTAAAACTAATTTAAAATCTTCAAAGATGTTTACAATAGCTATTGGGTCTGCCCCAAATAGTTTTTTTATGAAGAAGCTTGCAAAATTTGGTAAGGGAACATTTGCTCATATTGGTAATCAAAAAGAAGTTACAAAACAAATGAACATATTCTTTAGAAAAATAGAAAACCCATCAATTACAGATATTAATATAGATGGTATAAGTTTAGAAGTTAGTGATTTATATTACGGTGAAAGTGTATATCATAGTTTTGAAGCAAAAGAGATTCCTAAAAAACTAATTTTAAAAGGTAAAAACATTAGAGGTGTATTTGAAAAAGAGTTGACATTATTAAATGCTGGTCTTGCAAGTGGTATTGATAAATTATGGGCTAAAGAATCAATAGATAAGCTTATGAATGCTTATTATATAGAATATGATAGTAATAAAAAAAATATTATAAAATCATACGTAACTTCAATAGGACTAAGTCACGGTTTAGTAACAAACTTTACATCTTTAATTGCAGTTGATAAAACACCAAGTAATATCCAAAAGCAAATAAATAAAACAAAACAAGTACAAACAAAAATCCCCAAAGGCTGGAAGTTATATGATGCAAATATTCCTCAAACAGCTACAAATTCTACTTTATTCTTTTTAATGGGACTATTTCTAATAGCTATAGGGGCTATCGTATATAAATTTGAAGATTACAGAAATGAAAAAATATAAGAAACTAATCGTATTTTATCTTTTATTAATAGGATTAGGATTTTTATTTAATAGTTTTTATATACAAGGGAAAGCAATTGTTGCTCAGTACTTGATTAAGAATAGTTGGGAAAAAAGTTTAGAGTCTAAGGTTTTCTATAAGCCTTGGCCTTGGGTTGACACAAAAACCATATTAAAAATGCATATACCTAAACTAAAAAAAGATATTTATATTTTAGAAAATAGTAGTGGACATAGCTTAGCATTTGGTCCTGGACATTCTACTGAGAGCTTTATGCCTGGCAATAATGGAACTGTACTAATAAGTGCTCATAGGGATACTCACTTTGAATTTTTAAAAGATATGAATTTAAATGATGAAATAGTTTTATATGATATTTCTAGTCAAGAACATAGGTATAGAATTACCAATACAAAAATAATAGATACAAAAACTGATAACATTGGGATATATAAAGGAAATGAAAAGCTTATACTTATCACTTGCTGGCCATTTGATAGTTTAGAATCAGGTGGTAGTAAAAGATATGTTGTTTATTTTGATAAAATTGAGTTATTTTCTAAATTCTAATTTAGCTTAGAATTTCAAACTCTGAAATAACTTAAGATTGGAGAAAAGCTGTCTTAGTCAATTACTTTGGATTGTTGTATAGTTAGTTCATTCTATCATCGCTTCGAATCTTAGATTGTCTGCTAGTTTATAGAATAGAAAGATCTATGATAGATTCTTTCTAAAATTATTTATACAGAACTCTTTGTGTACCTCTAAGAGTATTATCACTCATTGGTTTATCTTTTGCTCTAAAGCTTGGAAATACATATTGACCATTTCCTGTAAATTGTTTTACTTCTTCTAATATTTCTATTACTTGATTTGATAATGGTAGTATGAATTCTATTTTTGTTTTCATTTTGAAGCAGGGATTATCCATTCTTTTGTTTTAAAGTTTATTTCAGACCATTCACAATGTCTAATATTATAACTTCTAACAAATACATAAGGAAGCATTTTTAATGCCATCTTAGTTGTATAATCTCCTGAGTATTCATCAATAGCTAATATTAAACCTTTTATATCTTTTTCTTTTGTAAAAGTAGGGTAATGCTTCTTTTCTCTTTTTCCTAAGATATTTTTTTGTTCTATATCTGCAACTATATTATGAGGAACATATTCTAAAGTTACTGCATATTTATATATTTTATTGATAATCATAAAAACTCTACTTGCAGTGTCTTGTAAATCTCTATTGGTTGATAAAGTGACTAAGAAGCCTGTGTAATGGTTTCTAGATGGACTTTGTAGGGTTTAGTTAGTTAATGTATTGGTGGAGATGTCCGGGATTGAACCGGAGTCTTAAAACATATCCGCATAGCGTCTACATGTTT
>CALKDR010000040.1 GCA_938084175.1 uncultured Campylobacterales bacterium | reverse complement strand
ACACAAAACTTAATCCATGAGCCATCAAGTCCACCTACTTTATCTAAATTAAATTTAGCAGATGCTCCATCAAATTCAACATTTACAGTATGTGATAGTGCAGATTTTCTATTTTGATTTGCTCTAAAGTTTATTCCTAATCCGTCTGTTGAAGGACGCCGTCCAACTGAAACAGTCCATGGGATATCAGAATTAAAGAAAGTATCATCTGCATATAACCAATAAGCTTCTTTTACTTTTATTTCATTATCACTTGTTGCTGATTCATTTGTAACCCAATCAAAATTACTGTTATTATCTACATTTGAATTATCGCCATAAAGTTTGTTATATGAAAGCGTTCCATAAAAAATAGAGTTTTCATCTGCTTTGTATTTCATTCCAAGCCATAACCTATTTGATAAAACAGTTTCATTCTTTAGCTTTTTACCATTTCCTAATTTATACTGTAAATTATCAATTTGTGTTCTAAAGTCAACATTCCACTTTAGATTATCACCCGCACTTTGTGCTTTTGCTAAACTAGCTTTTTTTGAAACTCTTGCTAATTTCTTCTCTATTTTAGTAAATCTTTTTTCGTTTGTTTTTTCAGTAACTATTTTATTTTGTGCATTCATTTTTGCTTCAAGAGCAGCAACTTGAGCTTTTAATATTTGAATTTGTTCATACATTTGAGCATTAATATCATTTGCAAAACTTGCAGTTGAAAATGCAGCAATTGTTGAAAGTATGATAATACTTTTCTTCATAGGTTTCCTTATAATAAGTGTTTTGTATATTATAAGATGAAATTATTTAAGTAAGGGTTAATATAGTATAAGTAGCACTTATAATAATAGCATAGAAGCTAATATCAAAAAAATATTAGCTTTTAAGTTTTTTAACTTTTTATGCTTAACAAGAAGGAACATTTCCTGAGTCATTAGCAAATTTATAAGAGAAGTCATATAAATGCTGAATCCATTTATCTTTTACTTCAGCTTCTTTTACTTTAGGACATATTTTAAGAAGTTCTTCTTTGAATTTTCCTTCTTCCATAATGGCTTCCCATTCGTCTTGAGAGTGTTTAGCGGCAAAATCATCACCACCAAAACCACAAGAATTTTTGTATTTTTTTACAAATAATTTTTGCCCTTTATTAGCATCTGCTAAAAGTGTTGTTGAACTAAAACCTAAAATTAATGATCCTGCGATTGCAATTTTTAATAACTTCATATTTATCTCCTAATGAAAATTTAGCTATAATTATAACTAATATATATATAAATAAATCTTAGAATAAAATATAAGTTTAAAGTGGAGTAATAGTGAAGTATTTTTTACTAAAAAAATTAGTTGAGTATCTTAAAGAAAATACTCAAAATATAAAACTTATCAAGCGAATTGATAACAATACAATTATAATAGAATTTAATAATAAAAATGTCATATATTTTGATATGTCAAAGGGTTCTAGTACAGTGTTTAAATCACACAAAGTACTAAATTCGAAAAAAGATTTTAATGCACCATTTGATGTTGCATTACAAAAGAGATTTTACAATTCAAAGATTGAAAACATTGAAATGTACAATGATGACAAAATTATAAATATAAAAGTAAACTCTTCTTCATCATATAAAAAGCTTAGTACGATTTTGCAGTTTGAATTTACAGGAAAACATACAAATATTGTAATTTTAGATGAAAATAGAATTATAATAGAAGCTTTAAGACATGTTGATGAATTTTCGTCAAGTAGAGTTGTAAAGGTGGGAATAAAGCTTGATGAAATTCCAAAACAGAGTTTTATTCCAAAAATGGAAGATATTGAAGATATTGAAAAATATTTATATACTATTTATGAAGATAAAGAGTCTAAAAATTTAGAAAATTTAAAAAAACAAAAAATATCACAAATTAAAAAGAAAACTAAAAAATTAGAAAAAACGATAAATTCACTAGCAAAAAAAGAAGAACTAGAAGAGGAATCAAACTCTTTATACGAAAAAGCAAACTTAATACTTGCAAATTTACATAATATAAAAGCTTATCAGAAGTCATTTGCAACATATAACTATGAAGGTAAGGAAGTAGAAATATCACTTGAAGAAAGTGCCTCGCCTTCAAGATATTCAAATGACTTATTTAAAAAAGCGAAAAAAGCCAAGCAAAAAGCATTACATATTTCTTTAGAAAAAGATAACTTAGACGAAAAATTAGAATTTTTATACCGAATGGCAAATGGTTTGCAAAATGCTAAAGATATTGAAGAGTGCGAATTCTTATATCCTAAGAAAGAAAAGAATCAAAAAAGAACTAAAAAAGCACAACCATATGAAAGTTTCTTTTTTGAAGGTTTCAAAATTATGCTAGGGACTAGCGAGCGAGAAAATATTTATTTACTAAAAAATTCAAAAGCAAGTGACTTTTGGTTTCATCTAAAAGATCGACCATCTTCTCATGTGATTGTTCAAAACACAAAAAAAACAATACCTGATTCAGTTATAGAACAAGCAGCCGTAATTTGTGCAAAATTCTCTGTAGATTTTCCTGGAGATTATGAAGTTGATTTTACTCAAAGAAGAAATGTAAAAATTCAATCTGCTGCAAATGTACTTTATAATCCATATACAACTATTGGAATAAAGATTTAAATTTCTCTAAAATATAACCACAAGCCAAAATTTAGTATAATCTTATAATTTAAACAACATAAGGTTCACTTAATGGCTAACATTATTAAAGAAAGTTCTACTCGAATAAAAACAGGTTTAGTTATGATTATTGCTATGATAATCATAGGATATATTGATTCATATTTTATAATATGGGCATTTCTTGGAATCTTACTTATGATTTCAATTTCTGAAGCTAAGAAACTTTTTGAATTAGAAAGTGATAGTATTTATGTTTATTCTGCACTTTTATGGTTTGCAGCATTTTTCTATCCAACTCCTGAAGATTTAATTTTTATTGTTGCAATTGGTTATGCTTCACAATTAGCTTACAAAAAAACACTTGATAAAAAAATGTTTTTACCTCTTTTTTATCCAACAGCATCATTTCTTTTTCTTTTATCTTTATATAGTGAATATGGAATTATGACACTGTTATGGTTATTAGTTGTTGTTGCTGGAGCTGATACTGGTGCCTACTTTGTTGGTAAGAGTTTTGGTAAAACAAAATTTAGTGAAACAAGTCCAAATAAAACAATTGAAGGTGTGTTCGGTGGAGTTGTTGTAGCTGCAGTTTTAGGTACATTCTTCGCAAATGATAATTTACATATTATATCTGCTCTTGTGATTTCTATTGTAGTTGCTTTCTCTTCTGTATTTGGAGATTTATTTGAATCTTATTTAAAAAGAGAAGCAAATATAAAAGACAGTGGCAATATTCTACCTGGACATGGTGGTATATTAGATAGAACAGATGGTTACCTTTTTGGTGCCATTGTAATGCTAGTTTTACTTAGAGTTGTTGGATGATTATACTAGGGTCTACTGGATCAATAGGTGTTAATACTTTAAATATTGCAAGAAAGTTTAATCTAAATATTGAAGTGCTTGTTGCTGGAAGTAATATTGAAGTATTGAACAAACAAATTGAAGAGTTTAAACCTAAAAAAGTTGTAATTGCAAATAAAGAAGATATTTCAAAAGTAAATCATTCTGATGTTTCTTTTGGAGTTGATGCAATTTTAAATGCAATTGAAAATTCTAAGAGTGAAACTGTAGTAAATGCACTTGTTGGTTTTTTGGGATTAAAACCTACACTAAAAGCAATTGAATGTGGAAAAAAAATAGCTCTTGCAAATAAAGAATCACTTGTAGTTGCTGGTAAATTTATTGATTATACTAATTTAAGTCCAATTGATTCTGAGCATTTTGGTTTATGGTATTTACTTCAAGAAAAAGCAATTGATTCTATGACAATAACTGCAAGTGGTGGCTCATTTAGAGATTATCCACTTGATGAACTTAAAAATGTTTCAATAAAAGAAGCTTTAAATCATCCCAATTGGTCAATGGGAAATAAAATTACAATTGATTCTGCAACTATGACAAATAAAATATTTGAACTTATGGAAGCTGCTTGGTTGTTTGATATAAGAAAACTTGATGCAATTATTGAAACAAAGTCATTAATTCATGCAATGGTTAATTTTAAAGATGGAAGTACAACAGCGCATATTGCAAATGCTTCTATGCAACTTCCAATTGCTTATGCAATTTTAGGCAAGTGTGATACTCCTGTACTTGAACCTGTTGATTTAGTAAAAGCTGGTTCTTTAGAGTTTAAAAAAATTCAAACTTCTCGTTATCCTATTTGGGAAGCTAAAGATGAGATTATTAATAATCTTGATTTAGGAGTTGTTTTAAATGCAGCAAATGAAGTTGGCGTTTCAAAGTTTTTAAATTCGCAAATAGGTTTTTTAGATGTATCAAAAATATCTCTTGATGCATTAAATAAATTTAATAATGTAAAAATAAACACATTAGATGATATTTTTGCAATTGATAAAGAAGTGAGGTCTTATTGTGAGTCTTGATCTATTGATTCCTTTTGGAATTTTATTAACTTTAGTTGTTTATTTGATTTACTCAAGAAGTAAGTTTGAAAAAGAAATAGTTGATGTTTATGATGAAAAACTTGAAGAGTGGAAAAAACATGCAACAGTAAGTGAAAAAAAAGAAGAGCCTGTAAAAAAATTAGCTGGATTAGTTTATAAAACAGGTTATAAAGTTAGTATTGAATTAATTGATAAAAGTGCAATATCAATGCTAGAAAAAGGTAAATTTGAATTAAGTGAGATAAAAAAGGATAAGTAATGAAGTATTTAATTTTATTCCTTATTTTTGTATCTTTATTAGATGCACAAATATATAAAGAGAGATTTAGATTTTGAATAAAAAAGTTTTAATATTACATGGGCTTGGAGGAAGTGACTATCCTCATTGGCAAGCTAGTTTGGCAGCTGATTTAATAAAACGACATTTTATCGTTTCATTTCCCTCATTTCCATCAAGAAATAATCCAAATTTAGATGAATGGAAAGAGTGTTTAAAAAAAGAAATAAATCATTTCAAACCTGATATTGTTGTTTGTCATTCTTTGGCAAATGTATTATGGTTTCATACTTGTGACGAATTAGATATTACTTTAGAAAAACTAATGCTCGTAGCTCCTGTTAGTAGAAATAGAGTAGTTGAAGCTGCAAGTACTTTTTATCCTTATCCAATAGCAAAAGATTTAAAAGCAAAAGAAATTATTATGCTAGCTTCCACAAATGATCCATATATGAGTGAAGATGAAGCTCTTGATTTAAAAGAATTATTAAATGTTGAAATAAATGTATTAAAAGATGCTGGACATATTAATGCAGATTCTGGATATGGCTCATCTGAGTTTGCTATTGATTGGTTGCTTAAATGATTTTAAGTATAGAAAGCTCATGCGATGATAGCTCAATTGCAATAACAAATAGTGAAACATTAGAACTTGTTTATCATAAAAAAATATCTCAAGAATTACAACACAGTATGTACGGAGGTGTTGTTCCTGAACTTGCTGCAAGACTTCATATTGAAGCTTTACCTAAAATTCTTGAAGAGTGTGTACAATATTTTCCCAAATTAAAAGCAATTGCGGTTACCTCTGCACCTGGATTATCTGTTACTTTAACAGAAGGTGTTACTATGGCAAAGGCTTTAAGTATTTCTCTTGATCTTCCTTTGATTGCTGTAAATCACTTAAAAGGTCATATTTATTCACTATTTATTGAAAAAGAAGAAATTATGCCTATGACTATTCTTTTAGTTTCAGGTGGTCACACTCAAATAATTGAAGCAAACTCTTTAAATGATATGAATTTAATTGCAAGTACTATGGATGATAGCTTTGGTGAGAGTTTTGATAAGGTATCAAAAATGCTAGGTCTTGGATATCCTGGAGGTCCTGTTGTTCAAGAGTTTGCACTTAAAGGTGATGAAAATAGATTTGAATTACCAGTTCCTTTACGACAAAGTCCAAATATTGAGTTTTCATACTCAGGGCTTAAAAATGCAGTTAGACTTTTAATAGATAAGTGTGTTAAAGAAGATGGAACTATAAATTTGCAAGATAAGTATGATATTTGTGCATGTTTTCAAAAAACGGCTGTTGCTCATATAATGCAAAAAACCAAAAAACTATTTAAGCAAAAAGTACCTAATCATTTTGCAATTGTTGGTGGTGCAAGTGCTAACACTCATCTTAGAACACAAATAGAAGATTTGTGTTCTAAAAATGGAACAACTTTACACTTAAGTCAATTAAAATATTGTAGTGACAATGCAGCTATGATAGGTCGTGTTGCTGTTGAACAATATAAGATAAATGAGTTTATAGATTGTGATAAAATTGATGTTCAATCAAGACTAAAAGGATTTTAAATGAAATTTGAAATGGGTGCAAAACTTGATGGGGATAATCACGATACATCAAAATATGATGAAAAACCAAAAGTAAATAATAGAAATAATAAGAATAAAAAGCCTAGTGCTCCTAATAATTTTAATAAAAATGAAATTCTAGCTAAAAATCAGCATCAATTAGTTTTTACTTATGAAAAAAGAAAAGGTAAACCTGTTACTTTAGTAGGTAGATTTTCATTAAGTAGTGAAGATAAAAAAGAAGTACTAAAACTTTTAAAGAAAAAATTAGCTTGTGGTGGTTCTATTAAAGAAGAATGGATTGAACTTCAAGGTGATGTGAAAGAAAAAATTATCACTATTCTAGGAAGTGATGGCTGGAAATTTAAATAATTATCATATAATATAAGATATGCTTATAATTAAAATAAACTAAAACTAATAATACTATAGCTACAATCCTTTTATAAAACATATAAAAGGAAATATAAAATGAGAAAAAATGATTAAAGAATCTTTTAAAAAAGCAATTTTAGGTCTTTTTTCTATGCTACCTATGCTCTTAGCAATAATCTTACTCCTTGGTATTTTTGACACATTTATTACAAGTGAAATGCTTTCATCACTTTTTGTATCTAATAGTTTGATAGATAGTACAATAGGAACTTTACTAGGTGCTACATTAACAGGTAATCCTATAATTTCTTATATTTTAGCAGGTGAATTAACTAAAGCAGGAGTATCTTTATTTGCAGTAAGTGCTTTTATTTTATCTTGGGTAAGCCTAGGTATTGTTCAATTGCCAGCTGAAGTTGAAGTATTTGGTGCAAGATTTACTTTTTATAGAACAATATTTGCATTTGTTTTTTCCATTTTAATTTCTATACTAACAGTATTTACTGTTAATTGGATTCAATTATGAATAAAAATAAAGATAAGAAAATAGAGTTTAAAGGTATTAAATTTCTTTTTTTTGTTATAATTATACATATTATAATTTTTTTATTAGACAAAGAAAGTTCTAGTTTAGCTTTAATAAAAAGTTATGAAGTGTTATTAAAGCTTTTACCTATTTTTGTAATGATTATTCTTATAACCACTTTAATAAACTATTTTCTAAAACCAAAATCTGTAATGAAACACTTTGGAAAAGATAGTGGATTAAGAGCATGGATTTATACAATATTTGCTGGAATAATCAGTGCAGGACCAATGTATGCTTGGTATGCGATATTAGGTGAACTAAAACAAAACGGTTTAAAAGATGGATTGCTTGTAACTTTTATGTATACAAGATCTATAAAAATACCATTCATACCAATTGTGATTGATTACTTTGGAATACTTTTTACAACTATTCTTTTTATTTATATAATAATAGGAGCAGTTTTACAAGGAGTATTAATAGAGGCTATAAAGAAAAAATAAATTAAGGTTTTTTATGCAGAAGATATTTAATGAAGTAGGTAGTTTAGATAAAAGGTGTTACGAAGAGTTAGGTTTAAACGAAGACATATTAATGGAACATGCTGCTTTTTCTATTTATAATCATATTAACAATAATTTTGATTCAAGCTCTTCAGTTCTCATTGTTTGTGGAAGTGGAAATAATGGTGCTGATGGAATTACTTTAGCTAGATTACTGTATACAAAATATGATGTAAAACTTTATATTCCCTTTTCCCTAAAATCAAAAATGGCAAAACATCAATTAAAAAGAGTAGAACTTCTAGGTTTAAATACTGTGTCAAAGATTAGTCAATGTGATATTATTGTTGACTCTTTATTTGGTAGTGGATTAAATAAAGATTTGAATTTACAATCTCAAGAAATAATCAATACCTTAAATGAAATGCCCTCTTATAAAATAGCTTGCGATATTCCAAGTGGAATTAATAAAGAAGGTCAAGTTACAACTTGTGCTTTGGAATCTGATATTACAATAACAATGGGAGCACTTAAAACTTCACTCTTTACAGATATCGCAAAAGATTATGTAGGCAAAATTGAAGTAAGTGATTTGGGAATTCAAAGAGAAGTTTATGAAACAAATACAAATAAGTATCTTTTAGATAAGACAGATTTAAAGCTTCCATATAGAAATAAAAAGAATTCTCATAAAGGAACATATGGGCATTTAAATGTAGTGGCAGGTTGTAAAAAAGGTGCAGGAATGATTGCGTCAAAAGCTGCATTTGGTTTTGGTGCTGGACTTGTTAGTGTTGTATGCCATGAAAATCTCGACTTACCTTATCATATTATGCAAACGCATTTTATAAGTGATAATTGTACTGCAATTGCCATTGGAATGGGTCTTGGAAAGTATGAGACTGATGAGATTAAAAAAATACTTTCAAAGAATGTAAAAAAAATAGTTGATGCAGATTTATTTTATGATGAGATTTTAATTGATTATTTAGATGAAGATATAGTCTTAACACCCCACCCAAAAGAGTTTTGTTCTCTTTTAAAATTATGTAATATTGCAGATATTAGTGTTGAGGTATTACAAAATAATAGATTTAAATATGTTGAAGAGTTTTCTTTAAAGTATCCAAAAGTTGTATTATTATTAAAAGGTGCAAATGTAATAATTTCACAAGGCGAAAAATTGTATGTAAATAATTTTGGTTCAGCTGTTCTTAGTAAAGGTGGAAGTGGAGATGTTTTAAGTGGCCTTGTAGGTTCACTTTTGGCTCAAGGTTACCCTTCACTTGATTCTGCTATTAATGCTAGTTTAGCGCATGCTTTAGCTGGGGTAAATTATAAGAAAAATGACTTTTCACTTATTCCTTCTGATTTAATAGAAGAGGTTAGACGATTATAATTATCGTAAAAATATAAGTAAAACTTAGATTTCATTTAACATAAAATATAGGAATTATATTAAATTTAACAAATTTTCTTAATTTGTTAAATTTGCTCTTGACAAAAGAGTAAAAACATAATATAATTCCGTCCACTTTTCGTAAGAATAGTGATTGTCGGAGTGTAGCGCAGCCTGGTAGCGCACCTGGTTTGGGACCAGGGGGTCGAAGGTTCGAGTCCTTTCACTCCGACCATTTTAATGACGGTAGGTATAGCTCAGTTGGTTAGAGCATCTGGTTGTGGTTCAGAGGGTCGCCGGTTCGATTCCGGTTACTTACCCCATTTAAAATATATAAATTTATAATTGCTTCCATAGCTCAGCTGGATAGAGCAACGCCCTTCTAAGGCGTAGGTCGCACGTTCGAATCGTGCTGGGAGTACCATTTTTTTATCTTTTTTGTAAAAAAGATTATGCGGATGTGGTGAAATTGGTATACACGCTAGACTTAGGATCTAGTGCCTCACGGCGTGAAGGTTCAAGTCCTTTCATCCGCACCATTTTATACTTAAAGTATCTTCAGTTTTCTGAATTTATACTTTTGCGGGAATAGCTCAGTTGGCTAGAGCCTCTGCCTTCCAAGCAGATTGTCGCGAGTTCGAGTCTCGTTTCCCGCTCCATTAAAAAAGCCATAAATAAAAAGTCAAAGACTTCTTATTTATGGCTTTTTTACTTTTAAATATATGCTTCCATAGCTCAGCTGGATAGAGCAACGCCCTTCTAAGGCGTAGGTCGCACGTTCGAATCGTGCTGGGAGTACCACTAAAACAACACTAACGTAATAATTTATCCCTCTCTAAATCATTATTTTTATGTAAACAAAATAATAAAGGATAATCATGTCAATAATTGATGTAAAATTAACAGAAAAAGAAGAAGTTTGTATAAGACTTGTTCAAAACAATGAAAACATATTTGATGCTTGTAGTAAAGCTGGAATAATACTTTCATCTAAATTACTTACAGTACTTAAAAACACTTCTAACTAATTG
>CALKDR010000039.1 GCA_938084175.1 uncultured Campylobacterales bacterium | reverse complement strand
ATAGGAGCTTTTAGCTGAACAAATTGAAACATGTTTATAAGTTCGGTCTTTTGGAAATTAGGAAGTCATATTCAAAAGAAGCTTACGGAGTAAGTCACCGAAATTTAAAGCTAACTTCCGTAGTAAAAAACATATCTACACTTTATAAATTGTGTTTTGTCCCTAAAATACAATATCAAATTATGATTTGACTTTAAGTTATTAATTCTTTTTAGGATGGCATAATTGCTTTCGAATTTTAATAACTTTTTATAAAATTTATAATGAATACAAAATATATTGACTTAATCAATCAAACTTTTGATTTCCCTCAAGAAGAATTCTTCCTTGAGAAACACCACTTACATTTTCATGGCGTAGACCTAAATAAATTAGTTGAAACTTATGGAACACCTTTAAAGTTTACATATTTACCAAAAATTTCTGATAATATAAACAAATCGAAAAAATGGTTTAATAATGCGATTAAGAAGCATAATTATAATGGTAATTATAATTATTGCTATTGTACAAAAAGCTCGCATTTTAAGCATGTTTTAATTGAGGTTTTGAAAAATGATATACATATTGAAACCTCTTCCGCTTTTGATATAGATATTGTTGAAACTCTAAAAAGTGAAGGAAAAATAAACAATAATACCTTTATTATTAGTAATGGTTTTAAACGTGCACAATACATTACTAATATTGCGAGATTAATCAATAACGGTCATCAAAATTGTATTTCAATTATTGATAATTACGAGGAAATTGATTTACTCTCAAATGAGATTCATGGAAATTATAATATAGGTATTCGTATAGCTTCGGAAGAAGAACCGAAATTTGAATTTTACACTTCTAGATTAGGTATAGGTTATAAAAACATTATACCTTTTTATAACAACCAAATTAAAGATAACCCCAAAATAGAACTTAAAATGCTTCATTTCTTTATTAACACAGGTATTAGAGATGATTCTTACTATTGGAATGAGCTTTTAAAATGTCTTAAAGTATATACAAGTTTGAAAAAGATATGTCCAACTCTTAACAGCTTAAATATTGGAGGAGGATTCCCTATTAAAAACTCATTAGCTTTTGATTTTGATTATGAATACATCATAGATGAAATCATAAATCAAATTAAACTTACTTGCGAAGAAGAAGGTGTGGATGTGCCTAATATTTTTACAGAGTTTGGAAGTTTCACAGTTGGAGAAAGTGGTGGAGCAATTTATGAAGTATTGTATCAAAAGCAACAAAACGATAGGGAAAAATGGAATATGATAAATTCTTCATTTATCACTACACTTCCAGATACTTGGGCTATTAATAAACGCTTTATTATGCTACCAATAAATCGATGGAATGATTCTTATGAGCGTGTTTTACTTGGAGGATTAACTTGTGATAGTGATGATTATTATAATAGTGAACAACACATGAACGCTATCTACTTACCAAAATATAATAAAGATAAGCCCTTATACATTGGTTTTTTTAACACAGGTGCTTATCAAGAATCTATAGGTGGTTATGGAGGTTTACAACATTGTTTAATTCCTGCTCCTAAGCATATATTAGTAGATAAAGATGCCCATGGAAATATCTCAACACAGTTATTTAGAGAACAACAAAAAAGTGAAGAGTTGCTTGAAATTTTAGGCTATGAAAAAAAGTCTGAAACAGACATAATTCAAAATACAGAAATAGAATTACTATTAACAGATAAATAAAATGGAAACTAAAACTTACGCTGGAATATCAAAAGAATTCGCACAATTAGCACACGCAAAAATTGTATTAATCCCTGTCCCTTATGATGGAACGAGTACATGGCAAAAAGGAGCGGATAAAGGACCAAATGCCTTTTTAAATGCTTCTGAAAACATGGAACTTTATGACATTGAAACCGATTCAGAAGTTTATAGACAAGGTATTTATTTAACTGAACCCATAACTGTAAATGCTTCACCAGAAGCTATGGTTGATGTTGTGCATCAGGAAACTAAAAACTATATAAAAAAAAACAAATTTGTAACTGTTTTTGGAGGTGAACATTCTATATCAATTGGAACAATTAGAGCATTTAATGAAATGTTTCCAAGCTTAACAGTATTGCATATAGATGCACATGCCGATTTACGAAAAAGTTATGATAGTAGTTCTTGCAATCATGCTTGTGCAGTTTATGAAGCCAGTCAATACACCAATTTAATTCAAGTAGGTATTCGTTCTATGGACATAAAAGAGAAATCTACTATGAATTTAGAAAAAACCTATTTTGCTCACGAAATGGCAATGGATGATTCTTGGATGGATTCAGCTATTGACCAGATGACAGATAATGTATTTATAACATTTGATTTAGATGCTTTTGACCCTTCAATAATGCCAAGTACTGGAACACCTGAACCTGGTGGCTTGCTTTGGTATGAAACATTAGATTTTTTGAAACAAGTTTTTAAAGAAAAGAATATTGTTGGATTTGATATCGTTGAGTTGTGCCCAAATGAAGCTGATAAATCTTCAGATTTTTTAGCTGCCAAATTATACTATAAAATGTTGAGCTATAAATTTCAAAATGATAAATATGAAGATACTTATGAAGATACTTATGAAGACACTTACGAAGAGTCTAATCAATTAGTTAACCATATAAAATTTAATGATGATAACGAATACTAAAGGAGCAATCTCAAACTTTATAGAAACATATTATTTGCATTTCAATGCAGCTACTGTTGTTGATGCAGCTAAATCTTATGAAAAGCAATTAAATAAAGGCTCGAAGATGTTAGTGTCTTTGGCAGGTGCAATGAGTACAGCAGAAATAGGAAAAATTTTTGCTGAAATGATACGACAAGATAAAGTTCAAATAATTTCTTGTACAGGTGCAAATTTAGAAGAGGATATTATGAACTTAGTTGCACACTCTCATTATAAACGAATTCCTAATTACCGAAATTTAACACCTGAACAAGAATGGGATTTATTAAAACAAGGGCTCAATCGTGTTACAGATACTTGCATCCCAGAAGAAGAAGCATTTAGAAGATTACAACAACATATCTATAAAATTTGGAAAGACGCCGATGATAAAGGAGAGCGCTATCTGCCACATGAATATATGTATAAACTATTATTATCAGATGTGTTAGAAGAGTACTACGAAATAGATTTGAAAGATTCATGGATGTATGCAGCCGCAGAAAAGAATTTACCAATTATATGTCCAGGTTGGGAAGATAGTACGATGGGAAATATTTTTGCAAGTTATGTTCTTAAAGGAGAACTTAAAGCAAGTACTATGAAATCTGGAATTGAGTATATGACCTTTCTTGCAAATTGGTATTCTAATAATTCAGAAAACGGTATAGGTTTCTTTCAAATTGGAGGTGGTATTGCAGGAGATTTTCCAATATGTGTCGTACCAATGTTGTATCAAGATATGGAACGTACTGATACACCTTTTTGGAGTTATTTCTGTCAAATAAGTGATTCTACTACAAGTTATGGTTCATATTCTGGAGCAGTTCCTAATGAAAAAATAACTTGGGGAAAATTAGATGTTAACACACCAAAATTTATAATAGAGAGTGATGCCACGATTGTTGCTCCGTTAATCTTTGCCTATTTGTTAGACATGTAACACTAAAAAAATGATACGCAAAATTGTAGATTATAAAAAGTTAAATGAAGACATTTTAAAACTATTAGTCGATAAATTTCCTGACGGATATTCTGACAAGGATATAATTACCTTTAGAAATTCGCAAAATGAATACATAGAATCTGTTGAAGTAAGAACTGAAGATACGGTCTATTTAGTAAAAATCGGAAAACGATTAGTTCAAGCTATGGAAAAACATGAAGATGATGATTCTACTAATGACAGTATAGATGTTGATGCTTTAAATGAAGGAGATTTAAAATAGAATATTTAGAACTAATTAACACAAATTAATATAGAAACTTTTTTTCAATACTACTAAAAACTCAAAAAATCTCAATAGTTATTTTTAATTGGTACTTACTCAAATAATATCAGTTTCCTTTTGATAAAAGGTGTTTTGATAAGTATGTTTGAGCAGTATAATAATGGTATTAATATATAAGAAGGTTTAATCTATTAACTTAAGTTCTTTAAACTTTTTCATTAAAAAATCAGCATATCTAATAAAACCAAGATCTGTAAAGTGTACTCCATCAACTGTTCCTTCATAATCGGAGCCTAACGCATTCTTACTCTCTAGGTAAAAAATATTTTCATAACCATCATCTACCATTTTTTTAAATTCGGTTTTTAAAGCTTCGTTCATTAAATCTGTATCTCTCATTACTTGATTATCTAACACTGAAAAAGAGTAATCAAAATGATCAACAAATATGATAGGA
>CALKDR010000038.1 GCA_938084175.1 uncultured Campylobacterales bacterium | reverse complement strand
GCACTTAGAAATAAACCAAATAAACCTATATATGTTGATAATAGAGATATTATGCAAGATGTTCAAGAAGGTTTAGAAAAAATGCAAAAATTTGCAAATGGAATTAGAGATGGTAAAATTGTTTCATCAAGTGGTGAAGCTTTTACTGATATTGTAAACATAGGTATTGGTGGTTCTCATCTTGGACCTGCTATGGTTACACAATCTTTAAAGCCTTTCCATGATGGACCAAATGTTCATTTTGTATCTAATATTGATTCATCACATATTACTGATACTTTAAGTACACTTGATGCTTCAAAAACATTAGTATTAATTGCTTCAAAAACATTTACTACAATTGAAACAATGACAAATGCAAAAACTGCAATGAAATGGATGAGCAAAAAAGTTGGTGAGCAAAAAGCGGGTAAACATTTTGCAGCAATTTCAACAGCTTTGGAAAAAACAAAAGATTTTGGAATTAGCGAAGATAGAGTATTTGGATACTGGGATTGGGTTGGTGGTAGATACTCAATTTGGAGTTCTATTGGTTTAGGTGTAATGATTGCAATAGGAACAGAAAACTTCGCAGAGTTTTTAGATGGTGCTTATGAGATGGATCAGCATTTTAAAAACACACCTATTGAGCAAAACATGCCCGTAATATTAGGACTTATTGGAATTTGGCATAGAAATATTTGTGAATATCCAACACGTGCGATTTTACCATATGATCAAAGACTTAGTTCTTTTCCTTCATATATTCAACAGCTTGATATGGAAAGTAATGGAAAAAGTATTTCTTCAAGTGGTGAGAGTTTGTATGAAAAAACAGGTGCAATTGTTTGGGGTGATGCAGGAACTAATTCACAGCATTCATTTTTCCAATTATTACATCAAGGTTCACAAATAGTTCCTTGTGAGTTTATGTTAGGTGTTAATAAATCTGAAAATGATATGAAAGAACATAATGACTTACTAATTGCAAACTGTCTTGCGCAAAGTCAAGCTTTAATGGCAGGAAGAAGAATTGATGAAGTGATTCGTGTATTAGAAAAAAGAGGAGTTTCTAAAGAAGAGTCAATTAGATTAGCACCTCATAGACAATTTAACGGTAATCGTCCTTCTTCAACTCTTTTATATAAAAAACTAGATCCTAAAACTTTAGGTAAAATTATAGCTTTATATGAACATAGAGTATTTGTAGAAGGTATTATATGGGGTGTTGATTCATTTGATCAATGGGGTGTTGAACTAGGAAAAGAGTTAGCAACAGAAATGCTAACACATGTTCAAGACACACATAAGAAAAAAGAATATACAAATAAAGATATGGACTCATCAAGTGCAGGCTTATTAAATGCCATTTCTTCATGGCAAGAATAACTTTAAGAATACAAAAAATAAAAATAATCTCTATGGAGTGGTAACATGAATTCATACTCAGAATTTAACAATTCTGAGATAAAATAAAATGGATAAAGGTTACAGAAGAGCTCAAACGGCTTAGGCGAGAGAATAAGATACTACGGTTGGAAAGATATAGAAAAGACATTTAAATAAATGTCTTTATCTTTTAGCTTAAACTGAAATTTGTAATTGAATATGTCATTATAATCTTTAAGTTCTATTTAATATTTTAAACATTATAATGATATTACAAATTTCAAGGAAAAAATATGAAAACAAGTAATAAAAAATATGAAAATATATTTACATCAATTGAAGATATTCCAAAAGAGTTTAGACTTAGTGCTGAGATTTCTCAAGACGAATATCTAATAAATGGTGCTATAAAACACTGGAAGGGACAAAAACAAGATGTTTACTCTCCTATTTGTTTAAAAGATGGTAAACAAGTAAAACTTGGTACTTATCCTAAACTTACTCAAAATGAAGCTCATGAAGCCTTAGAATCAGCTCTAAGTGCATATAATCATGGAATGGGTGAATGGCCACAAATGAAAGTGGAAGAACGAATTAAAGCAGTTGAAAAGTTCACTTTTAAAATGATTGAAAAGAGAGATGAAGTAGTAAATCTATTAATGTGGGAAATTGGAAAACCTTTAAAAGACTCTCAAAAAGAGTTTGATAGAACTGTTGATTATATTAAAGATACTATTTCTGCTTTAAAACACTTAGATAGAAAAAATTCACAATTAGAAATTGAATCTGGAATAATAGCTCAAATTAAAAGATCTCCATTAGGTGTTACTTTATGCATGGGACCATTTAACTACCCACTAAATGAAACATTTACCACTTTAATTCCAGCACTTATTATGGGAAATGCAGTAATCTTTAAACCACCAAAATTTGGTGTTTTATTACATAGACCATTATTAGAAGCATTTAGAGACTCTTTTCCAAAAGGAATTGTAAATACTTTATATGGAAGCGGTGAAGAGCTTTTAACACCTTTAATGAAAAGTGGAAAAATTGATGTATTAGCATTTATTGGTAGTTCAAAAGTAGCTAGTACCATGGAACATCATCATCCAAAACCAAATAGATTAAGATCAGTTTTAAGCTTAGAAGCTAAAAATGCAGCAATAGTAATGCCAGATGCAAATTTAGAAGTTGCTGTTAATGAGTGTGTTACGGGAAGTTTATCTTACAATGGACAAAGATGTACAGCTTTAAAGATTTTATTTGTTCATGAAAATATTGTTGGAAGTTTCTTAGAACAATTTAATGCAAAAGTTGATGCAATTAAGTGTGGAATGCCTTGGGATAAAGATGTTCAAATTACGCCTTTACCTGAATCTAATAAAACAACTTACTTAAAAGATTTAATTGATGATGCAACAAAAAAAGGTGCGAAAGTTGTAAATAAAGATGGTGGAACTATTAAAAATACATTTATGTTCCCAGCTGTTTTATATCCAGTTAATAAAGATATGAAAGTTTATCATGAAGAGCAATTTGGTCCTGTTGTTCCTATTCTTACATACAAAGATATTCATGAACCAATGCAGTATTTAATGGAGTCTAATTATGGACAACAAGTTAGTATTTTTGGTAATAACTCTGATGAAATTGCAAAAATGATAGATAGTTTTGTAAATCAAGTAAGTAGGGTAAATATCAATGCTCAATGTCAAAGAGGACCTGATATTTTTCCTTTTACAGGAAGAAAAGATTCAGCACAAAGTACACTTTCAGTTGGTGATGCACTAAGAGCTTTTAGTATTAGATCAATGGTTGCTATTAAAGATAATAGTGAAAATAAAGAGATAGTAACAAATATTTTAAAAGATCATAAATCTAACTTTTTATCAACTGATTTTATTTTATAAGAAGGATATACATGGATAAAAGAACAAAAATACTAGCAACACTAGGACCTGCAAGCCACAGTATAGAAATAATAGAAGGCTTAATCAAAGCAGGTGCAAATATGTTTAGATTAAACTTTTCTCATGGAAGTCATGACTATCACTTAAATACATTAAATAATATTAGAACTGCCATGAAAAACTTAAATACAACAGTTGGTGTATTACAAGATATTTCAGGACCGAAGGTTCGAGTAGGGGATTTAAAAGAACCTTTTGAATTATTACGTGGTGATGAAATTACATTTTTAAAA
>CALKDR010000037.1 GCA_938084175.1 uncultured Campylobacterales bacterium | reverse complement strand
TAAACATCAATAACATCACCATTTACTCTAAAATCAGACCTATCAAAAAACTTATCATTTCTTTTATATCCCATTTCTACAAGTTTTAGTAATAATTCTCTTTGAGAGTATTCAAAACCAACTTCAAGTCTTTGAACCATTGCTTTGTACTCTTCAGGATTTCCTAAACCATAGTTAGCTGAAACTGATGCTACAACAATAACATCATCAAAAGATAAAAGTGAAGCTGTAGTACTAAGTCTTAGTCTTTCAAGTTCTTCATTTATAGAAGAATCTTTTTCAATAAATAAATCAGATCTAGGAATATAAGCTTCAGGTTGATAATAATCATAATAAGAAATGAAGTATTCAACATGATTATTAGGAAAAAATTGCTTAAATTCTGAATACAATTGAGCTGCTAAAGTTTTATTATGAGTCATTATTAGCGTTGGTTTTTGAGTTTTTTCAATTACCTTTGCCATTGTATAAGTTTTACCAGATCCAGTAACACCTAAAAGTGTATTATATTGATTTCCTGCATCAATAGAATCACTTAGTGCTTTAATAGCCTCTGGTTGATCTCCAGCTGGTTTATATTCACTTATTACTTCAAATTTTGCGATGATTTATCCTTATAGATATGTTCTCTAATTTTTGTGAAGATTATAGCAAAGATTTTATTATTAATTCTTTTTTATATACAAATACTAATATTTAATCTATCAATGGATAACAAAATTATTTATAAGTAAAATTTATGATTATTAATTTATAGGGATAACAATTGTCTAATATTACTAGCTAGCTTTCTTTTTGCAGATCTTAAAATTGGTATACCTATAATTACTAAAATAATAATACCTAAAACTAAAACTGTGTTCATATTAACTCTACAGTGAATTCATTATTATTTAGTATCATATATTTCTTATCACAACAAAGTGAAGGGATATTAATATATTTTTTATCTTCAAACTCAAAAGTTGAACCTTGATGATAATGACCTTCAATAATTATATCAGTTTTATAATTATTTAATCTTTTGATAACTAATTTTTTGAAATCTTTCATCTGGTGACAAATATTTTTTTCTAATAATGATGCATCTATTTTCTTTGAAATAAAATTTCCAAAATCAATAAAATTTAAAAATTTTAATAAGGTAGAATTTCTTATAATAAAACAATATAAATCATACTTCCAATTAATAAAATTATCCCCATGAGAAAGAGCAATTGTTTTATCTTTATATTTTCCTAATAATGGTTGATTCTCTCTTTTTACAACTTCAATTTCAGGAAATAGTTTTTGTAAATTATAATCATGATTTCCTTCTAAATAAACTATTTCAATCTCTTGTGCTAATTTATTTAAAAGATTTATTATTTTTATGTTTTGTTTAACAAAAAATTTACTCTCAGATGAAAGAAAATCAAAATTATCACCCATTAATATAAGTTGATTTGTTTGAATCTTCTTAGAGTCTAATTGCTCTAAAAAGATTAAGAATTCTGTATTTTTTGAATTATAATGTGAGTCAGCTACAAATATAGCTCTATCTTGAAGATTAAGGAACATAGGCTATTTTTGGAATTCCTTCATTTTCTTCAAATCCACACATTAAGTTTGCATTTACAACAGCTTGTGATGATGCTCCTCTTAAAAGATTATCAATAGAAGCATTTATAAATAATGCTTTTTTATTTCTAGCTACAAAAATATCACAAAAATTAGTTCCTGCTGTTGATTTAATATCAACAGCACTTTGTCTAACTCTTACAAATTCATTTTCTTTATATGTATTTTCTAAAATCTCTTCAACATTAACTTCATCTTTAAGAGTTGCGTAAACAGATACAAGCATACCTCTTGTAACAGGAATTAAATGAGGTACAAAGTTAATTTGAAACTCTTTATTTTTTACAAGTTTTACTTTTTCTTCAATCTCTGGCATATGTCTATGTTTAAATGGATTATAGGCCATCATATTCTCGTTTAAATTTGCGAAATGCGCCAACTCACTTAATTTTTTACCAGCACCTGATATTCCTGATTTCGCATCAATAAATACAGGACTATTCTCTTCAATATAATCTACAAAAGGTAATAATGCTAATAATGAAGCAGTCGGATAACATCCAGGGTTTGCAACTAAATTAGTGTTTTTAATTTCATTTTTGTAATATTCAGGTAATCCATAAACTGAATTTACAATATTTTCTTTATCTTCATGAGCACAATAATGTTCTTCATAAGTATCAAGTTCAAGTCTGTAATCAGCAGATAAATCTACTACTTTTACATTTAAATCTAATAACTGTTTTGCAAAAGACATCGATGTTTTATGAGGAAGCGCTAAAAAAGCTAAATCAGCTTGAGAAGCAACATCTAAAGCATTTGCTTTTTCTACTTCAATATTTAAAACATCTTTTAAACAAGGATGCAAATCTTGTACATTAATATCACCCGTTGAGTTTGCAATATATGTAATTTTAAATTTAGGATGAGTTAATAATATTTTAATTAATTCTAAGCCAGTATAACCACTAGCTCCAATAATTGCTACATTCATTATAACTTTAACTCCTCATATCCAACAGAAAGTATTTCAAAAGTTTTCACTCCACCAGGAAGCGTTGCTTTTACTTCATCACCCTCTTCTTTTCCTAAAAGTTTCTTTGCAAGTGGTGAATTGAATGAAATTAATCCATTCTCGGCATTAGATTCAACTCCACCTACAATAGAGTATTTAAACTCTTCATCACTTTCAACATCAACTAATTCAATAGTTGATCCAAAACTTATTCTACTATGTGGAAGAGTTGTAGGATCAATTATTACAGCCTTTGAAATTACAGCACCAATTTCTGCTATTTGGATATCTATTATTGCTAATTTTTCTTTTGAAGCATGGTATTCAGCATTTTCTTTTAAATCACCTAATTGTCTAGCTTCCTCTAATGCAATAACAGTTTCAGGTCTCTCTTTTGTTTTCAAAAAATCTAATTCACCTGTAATTTTTTCGTATCCTACATTTGTCATTGGCTCTTTTTCCATCAACATCTCCAGTCTTTAATTTATGATATAATAGCGAAAATTTTTAAAAGAGTAGTTTATATGAAATATGACAGAACAAAAAAGCTTTTTGGTGTTGAAACTTTTAATAAATTCCAAGAAACAAAATTGATTTTACTAGGTGTTGGGGGTGTTGGAAGTTTTGCTTTAGATGCACTTTATAACACAGGTATCACAAATATAACAATAGTAGATTTTGATACTTATGAAGAATCTAATATGAATAGACAATTAGGAAGTGTTGGAAATATTGGAAGGGTAAAAGTTGATGCTTTAAAAGAAAAATATCCAAATGTAAGAGCTATAAATATAAAAATAACTCCCGAATGGATTGATGAATTTGACTTTTCATCTTATGATTATATTTTAGATGCAATTGATGATATTAAGCCAAAAGTTCATTTAATTCAAAGACATTATAAGAAAATAATTACTACAAGTGGTGGGGCTAAAAGAATTGATCCAAGTAAAATAGAATACAAATCAATATGGGATACATACAACGATCCATTTATCAGAAAAATAAGAACTGAACTAAAACAAAAAGGTTTTAAGAAAAAATTTAAAGTAATTTTTTCATCAGAAAATCCTATTTGTATCGAGAAAGGAAGTTTTGAGGGAGTTACGGGTTCATTTGGATTAATGATGGCTTCAGTAACTATACAAAAACTTCTAAATAAAATGAAAAAATAACTTAAAGTTACTCAAAGAATAAAAGATAACAGATGCAGTTAGAGGAAAGATGGATCAAATTGGAGTTGATGGATTTGTAGGAAAGACAGATATTCCTAACTTATATGAATTAACAAAAAAATTCATTTCTTAAAAAATCATATATTTTAAACTAGAAGAAGGTTTCTTCTAGTTTAGTTTTTTTCTAACCAAGTTTTAAAATCTTCTATTTGTTTTTCAGTTTGTATTGTAGATGTTCCACCTATTGATGTTCTAGCATTCATTGAGTTTCTTAAATCTAAATACATCACAATTTCTTCATCAATATTTTTAATCTCATCATTTGATTCTCTAATTTCTTCAACACTTAATTCAGAGATATCTTTATTTAAACTATTAGCTTTTTCTACTACATCCTTTGTAATATAATAAGCTGTTCTAAAAGGCATGTTTTGTTTTTGTACTAAATAATCAGCTAAATCAGTAGCACTTAAGTGTCCAATCTTACATGCATTTTCCATTTTATCTACATTTACAATCATAGTTTTAATTACTTCATTTAAAATTTTTAATGAAATTTCTATTGTTCTAACTGAATCAAATACACCCTCTTTATCTTCTTGAGTATCTTTATTATATGCAAGTGGTAAACCTTTCATAACAGTAAATAATGAAATCAAGTTTCCATAAACCCGACCTGTTTTACCTCTAAGTAATTCAGGAACATCAGGATTTTTCTTTTGAGGCATAATTGAAGAAGTTGTAGCATATTCATCACTCATTCTTACAAATTGGAATTCATAAGATGACCAAGTTACAAGCTCTTCTGAAATTCTAGAAATATGCATCATTGAAGTTGAAATATTAAATAAAATTTCTAAAGCAAAATCTCTATCTGATACTGTATCCATAGCATGAGAAGTTGGAGCTGTAAATCCTAATTTGTCACTTGTACTTTGTCTATTTATATTATGTGGAGTTCCAGCTAGTGCTGCACTTCCTAATGGTGAATAATTATTTCGCTCATATGAGCTTTCAAATCTTTGAAAGTCTCTTTTAAACATATTTCCATAAGCTAGCATATGATAACCAAAGTTTAGAGGTTGTGCGTGTTGTAAGTGAGTCATTCCAGGTATTAAAGTATTTGTATGCTTTGAGGCAACATCTACAAAAGTATCAACTAACTGTTTTAATTGATCTTTAATTGATAATGATTTCTCTTGAACATAAAGTCTAAAATCTGTTGCTACTTGATCATTTCTACTTCTTGCTGTATGAAGTCTTTTCCCAGGTTCACCAATTATTTCTGTAAGTCTATTTTCAACTGCCATATGAATATCTTCATATGCAAGCGAAAATTCAAATTTTCCAGATTCTATTTCATCTTTAACTTGTAATAAACCTTTTTCTATTATTTCTTGCTCTTCAAAAGTTAAAATTCCTTGTTCACATAACATTTGAGAATGAGCTATTGAACCTTTTATATCTTGAGAGTATAGTTCTTTATCGAACATTATTGAAGCATTGAATTCATCAAGAATTTGAGCATTAGTATTTTTTAATATTTGATTATTTTGATTTGACATCTGTATTCCTATGTTTTTAAAGCGTGATTTTTCGTATTATAACATAAGTGATATTGTTTTATTTATAAAGTTTTATTCATAATGTTTATTATTAAAAACTGGATTATATATATTTAATTTTTTACATAAATAAGTAAAAAATAGAAAAATTGTTGTGTGAAAGAGAATTAATAAAAATATAGCTAATAAAGGAACACCAAAAAGCTGTAATGGCAATGTATATGTCCAAACACCTAAGTTTATAGTTATTATCTCACTCCCAATTTCTGCGAGTACTCTAAGTTTAGAATTAAGAAACTATAATTTTAATAAGATTTGCTAAAAGCATGAAAACCAAAACTATAATTAAAACTTTTTTAATAAACTCTTCTCCACCTTTAATAGCATAATGACTTCCAAGCCAAGACCCAGCCATATTTGAAAGTGCCATTGGAAGTGCAATCATCCACAAAACTTTTCCAGCAGCAACAAAAGCAATTGCTGAACCTAAGTTTGTAGCT